>CAVAPI010000112.1:0-5587 GCA_963590445.1 Lachnospiraceae bacterium
GCCTGGGCACAGTGGAAAGGCGAGGAGATACAGGAGGGATTTCTCGTTTCGGGCATTATAATACCGCTCATTGTGCCGGTTGGATGCCCGCTCTGGATGCTCGCATTGGCCGTGGCCTTTGCAGTAATCTTTGCTAAGGAAATCTTCGGCGGTACGGGTATGAACATATTCAACGTGGCTCTTGTAGCCCGTGCGTTCCTTTTCTTCTCCTATCCCACGAAGATGAGCGGCGATGGTGTGTGGGTCTCCACCCAAAGCATATTCGGTTTGGGCAGCAATCTGCCCGACACTTACACCTGTGCGACACCCTTGGGCGAGATAGGACAGGGGGCTGCGGTCAGCCAGTCGCTCTCTGATATGGTTCTGGGCTTCATTCCCGGCTGTATAGGCGAGACCAGCGTGGTGGCAATAGCCATCGGAGCCGTGATACTGCTGTGGACAGGCATCGCAAGCTGGCGCACCATGCTCAGCGTGTTCGTGGGTGGCGCACTCACGGCGGCAACTTTCGGATGGTCAGGCCTCACTTCCATACCCTGGTATGAGCACCTTGTGCTCGGCGGCTTTGCCTTTGGTGCGGTCTTCATGGCCACCGACCCTGTGACAAGCGCACGCACAGAGAAGGGAAAATACGTGTTCGGACTGCTCGTCGGCTTCATGGCAGTCCTTATAAGGGTCAAAAACCCCGGCTATCCCGAAGGAATGATGCTCGCAATACTGCTTGCCAACATGTTTGCTCCGCTGATTGACTATTGCGTAGTACAGGCTAATATCTCAAAACGCATGAAACGTTTAACCTCAAAAGGCAAATGACTATGGCAGGGAAGAACATCAAGAAAGGAATGAACACCAATTCCAACTCATACATTATTATATACAGCATCATACTGGTGCTGATTGTGGCCTTTGTCATGGCCTTTGTGTCACAGACGCTGAAGCCCATGCAGGACGTAAATGTCGCTCTCGACAAGAAGAAGCAGATACTTGCGGCACTCAATATCCGGGATTTGGACGACAATGCTTCTGCTTCCAAGTATGCCGAAGTGGTTGTGGCCGACGAAGTGCTGTCTTCCGACGGGAAAGTTGTGGAGCAGGGAAGCAAAGGAGGCGAGAAAGCCGGCTTTGTCCTGAATAGTGCCGACTACAAAGCCGGACGCCTGGCGCTCTTCGTTTGTTCGGTTGACGGGCAGACAAAATACGTTGTCCCCGTCTATGGCATGGGGCTGTGGGGTCCGATATGGGGCTATGTAGCCATAGACTCCGACAAAAACACAGTCTATGGAGCCTACTTCAACCACGAAAGCGAGACTGCAGGACTCGGCGCAGAGATAAAGGACAGTCGCAAATGGCAGGAACAGTTCCGCGGAAAGAAAATCTTTTCCGACGCAAACGACCGTGTAGCGCTGTCGGTGGTTAAGAAAAACGATGTGAAGAACCCCGCTTCAGAGTGCGACGCCATCACAGGAGCCACGCTGACCTCGGTAGGCGTGAGCGATATGTTGCACGAAGGACTGGAGGCTTACAAGGCTTTTTTCAAAGCTAAGGACTAAATTAAGAGGCAAAAAACGATTATGGACAAAATATTCTCAAAGGAAAACAAGGAAGTTTTCGTCAAGCCGCTCAACCTTGACAACCCCATTCTGGTACAGGTGTTGGGCATCTGTTCGGCTCTGGCCGTCACTTCTCAGCTGAAACCGGCCATTGTCATGGGATTGGCCGTGACGGTAATCACAGGTTTCTCCAATGTTATCATCTCGCTAATCCGCAACACCATACCCACACGCATACGCATTATTGTACAGCTCGTGGTGGTTGCCGCCCTCGTGACGGTGGTTAGCCAAGTGCTGAAAGCCTTTGCTTATGATGTGAGTGTGCAGCTTTCGGTCTATGTGGGACTCATTATCACCAACTGTATCCTCATGGGACGTCTCGAAGCCTTTGCCATGATGAACCGTCCGTGGCCGAGTTTCCTCGACGGAATAAGCAACGGCTTGGGCTATGCGGCCATCTTGGTGCTCGTAGGCTTTGTCCGCGAGTTGCTGGGACGCGGCAGCGTGCTCGGCTTTCAGGTCATTCCGCAGAGCGTCTACGACCTTGGCTATGTCAACAACGGTATGATGGCCATGCCGGCCATGGCTCTGATACTTCTCGGGTGCGTCATTTGGATTCACAGGGCTTATTTTTATAAGGAGAAATGACAATGGATAATACACTTAACTTGTTCATCAGGTCGATATTTGTCGACAACATGATATTTGCGTTCTTCCTTGGTATGTGCTCTTTTCTGGCCGTTTCCAAGAATGTGAAGACATCTTTGGGCTTGGGACTTGCCGTGACGTTCGTGCTGGTGGTGACGGTTCCGGTCGATTACCTGCTGCAAACCAAGGTGCTGGGCGACGGTTGCCTTGTTGAAGGCGTTGACCTTTCGTATCTCAGCTTCATCCTTTTCATCGCGATAATTGCCGGTATAACTCAGCTGGTGGAGATGGCTGTGGAGCGTTACTCGCCCTCCCTCTATTCCGCATTGGGCATTTTCCTGCCGCTGATAGCCGTGAACTGTGCCATAATGGGTGCGTCGCTCTTCATGCAACAGCGCATAAATCTTGACCCGGCGAGCAGCCAGTACATCGGCAGTGTGCTCGATGCTGTGGTGTATGCCTTAGGCAGCGGTCTCGGATGGACGCTTGCCATAGTGTCGATGGGTGCGATACGGGAGAAGATGCAGTACAGCGACGTGCCGAAGCCGTTGCAGGGACTCGGCATCACGTTCATTACCGTGGGGCTGATGGCCTTGGCAATGATGTGTTTCTCCGGGTTGAGTATATGAGACGGGGCTTCCGGCCTGTAAGAACCGAATACTAAAGAAACTTGAACAAAGCATTATATGGGACAATTCATATTAGTTAGCATAGCAGTGTTCCTTGTCACGATACTGCTCTTGGTGGTTTTGCTGCTTGCTGCCAAAAGTTACCTGTCGCCAAGCGGCAATGTCACTATAAAGATTAACGGTGACAAGGAGCTGAACGTGGCGCAGGGCAACAGCCTGATGGCCACTCTCAACGAAAACGGAATATACCTGTCGTCAGCGTGCGGCGGTAAGGCATCGTGCGGACAATGCAAAGTGCAGGTCATGGAGGGCGGTGGAGAGATATTGGACTCCGAGAAACCGCACTTCACCCGTCGGCAGATAAAAGACCATTGGCGGTTAGGATGCCAGTGCAAGGTGCATGGCGACATGGAAATCAAGCTCCCGGAGAGCGTACTCGGCGTGAAAGAATGGGAATGCACCGTGATTTCAAACAAGAACGTGTCGTCGTTCATCAAGGAATTCATCGTTGCGCTGCCGCCGGGCGAGCACATGGACTTCCTGCCCGGCTCGTATGCGGAGATAAAGATACCGGCCTACGACTGTATCGACTACGACAAGGACTTCGACAAGGCCGATATTGGCGACGAATACCTGCCAATGTGGGAGAAATTCAACATCTTCTCGCTCAAGGCGCACAATCCGCAGCCCACAATGCGCGCATATTCCATGGCCAACTACCCCGCCGAGGGCGACCGCATCATGCTTACGGTGCGCATAGCCACCACGCCGTTCAAGCCAAGACCACAAGTTGGCTTCCAGGACGTGCCCACAGGCATTGCATCGTCGTACATATTCAGCCGCAAACCCGGCGACAAGGTGGTGATGAGCGGCCCCTACGGAGACTTCCACCCCATATTCGACTCCAAGAAGGAGATGATTTGGGTGGGCGGAGGCGCCGGTATGGCTCCGCTGCGCGCACAGATAATGCACATGACAAGAACGCTCGACACCCGCGACCGCGCCATGCACTATTTCTACGGCGCACGTTCGCTCAGCGAAGTGTTCTATCTTGACGACTTCCTGCAACTGGAAAAGGACTTCCCCAACTTCCATTTCCACCTCGCACTCGACCGTCCCGACCCCGCAGCCGATGCGGCAGGAGTGAAATACACGGCAGGTTTCGTTCACCAGGTGATGTATGAGACCTACCTGAAGGACCATGATGCACCGGAAGACGTGGAGTACTACATGTGCGGGCCGGGCCCCATGTCAAAGGCTGTGGTGTCTATGCTCGACAGCCTCGGCGTTGACGAAGAGTCAATCCTGTACGACAACTTCGGAGGCTGACCCTCCACACCGGCAGACAGCCTTTTCCCAAGCGGCAGTGCCTCCCGTTTCGAGCGGAGACACTGCCGCTTGCGTTTGCAACTGTCCGGGTTAAGGGTCGCAAACCGCCCGTTTGCGCACCGTAAACAGGCGGTTTACGACCCGTAACCCGGCGGTTTTTCCCATCCCACTGTATGCCAGACTTTTGCAAACCTGCCTGTTTTTGCGAAAAAAGCCGCCTTTGTTGTCCTGCTCCATGCCGTGTTTTTCGGATATTCTTATTACCTTTGCAAGTGGACAACCGCCTCCCCGCATAGGCGGGGCGCACCCTTGCCGCGCCTGTTTGCGGCATCGGGCGGCGTAACCCTGACCGCGGTTGCAGCCAAGTGTATGGAAGTTTAACGAAACAAGTGTGATTATGCATAAGAAACTTATCGCCGTCTTTGCGGCTTTGATGGTGTCAGTGGCAGCCAATGCCCAGTTCGAGAAAGGCAAGATGTACGCTGGCGCATCTCTTTCGGGTCTTGACCTAAGCTGTAACGGCGCGGGAAACGGCAAATATGCCATAGGCGCTCTCGGCGGATATATGTTTGAGGACAACATGATGCTCACCGGCCATATCGGACTGTCCCACCACGACGGCCTGACGGACTATTCGCTGGGCATGGGCTACCGCTATTACATGCCCCAGAACGGCATCTACCTCGGCGCATCGCTGAAGTATGTCTATGAAGACGGTGTGTATGATGACCTCATGCCGGGCATCCAGGTGGGCTACTCGTTCTTCATCAACGGGAAAGTGACCATAGAGCCGGAGCTGTATTACGACCATGCGCTGTTCAACTTCAGCGATTATTCTACCATAGGCTTCCGTCTGGGCATCGGAGTGTACCTCTGACAGACGGCCGCCGGGGCTTTTAATAAACAAAAAGGTTTGGGAGACTGACAGAATGTTAAGCGTTAACGAATTGGAAGACAGGCTTATAGACCTCGCATTCGCCGAGGACATAGGCGACGGAGACCACACTACACTTTGCTGCATACCGGCTGATGCCATGGGAAAGTCGCATCTGCTCATAAAAGAGGACGGAATACTGGCAGGAGTCGAGGTTGCAAAGGAAGTGTTCCGCCGCTTCGACCCCGAAATGCGTGTCGATGTGCTCATAAACGACGGTGCTGCTGTCAAGAAGGGCGACGTTGCCATGGTGGTAGAGGGGCGTGTGCGCTCGCTGTTGCAGACAGAGAGACTCATGCTCAATATCATGCAGCGCATGAGTGGTATAGCCACGATGACCAACCGCTACGTCAAGCGACTTGAAGGCACGGGTACGCGGGTGCTGGACACCAGAAAGACCACTCCGGGTATGCGTATGCTGGAGAAACAGGCAGTGAAGATAGGTGGCGGATGCAACCACCGCATAGGCTTGTTCGACATGATACTGCTCAAAGACAACC
>CAVAPI010000113.1:0-5545 GCA_963590445.1 Lachnospiraceae bacterium
GTGCAAAAACAAAAGTAACAAATAGGGCTGAATTCCAAGCGAGGAATCCAGCCCTATCTTTTGCGGGTTTAAAAAGTTTTAGCGGACAGCTATAGTTTCAAAAGAGCTTTGCGAAAGATTGTGCGCAGCCGCGCCTACTACAATACACATGAAACATTTTACAAGCACAAGAACAAACTCAGTAGGCGCATGCTTCCTCGCCGCAGCCCAAGCGTACAGAAACTATACGTGGCAACAGGGGTTTACCGTATGGTTTCTCCGGCAACGAACTCGTCGAACTTGTCGCGATAGCCGTTGAACACGTTGACATCCACCTCGCCGGTTATGCCCTTTACACGGCCGTCGGGGCACAACTGCCAGAAAAGCAGCCGCACGTCGGGCTTGTACTCGCCGTAGCGCGCTATCCAAACGTTGTATTCGCGCTTGATGTCCGGCGCTTCTTCAAGGTATTTGTTGACGAACCGCTGGCTCGCATACAGCACCGGGCGCACGCCGATGCGCCGTCTGACGGTCTCCATCCACGTGCGTATGCTCCTGAACAGTGCGCCCGTGCCTCCCATCCGGGCAATCTGCCTGTCGGTAGGCTCCACATCCAGCACTGGAGGCATGTCCCCGTGCCTGAAAGAGGTGTGCTTGAGAAAATATTCCGCCTGTGCCTTTGCCGTGGAACGGACGGAAAAGAAGTGGTAAGCCCCGGTCTTGATGCCGTGGCGGTGCGCCTGATTGTAGTCAGTCCTGAAGTATGGGTTGCGTATGGACGTGCCTTCCGTTGACTTAATGTACACGAAAGACACGGGATAGTCAACCTCTCCGCGCACAGTCTTGCGGCTTATGCTGCCAAGGCTCGTGATTCGTAGCCGGTTCCAGTGTATCGGGTAGTGCTTACGCCCCCTGCCGTGCTGGTAATGCGATATGTCTATGCCGTAAATGCGTTCTGACGTGTAGTGCATCCGCTCGCCCAAGTACTTATCTCCGCGCCACTCGCCTACCCTCAACCGCCGGCTGTCAAGCGAAAAGCCGAAGCCTTCGCGCTGCCCGTCAGCCCACCGGCCTTCGTAATAAGTGCCGCCGGAGTCGGTGAAACTGCCATGCCCCGAAGCCAGAAGGTAGCGGTTCATCTGCCCGACGTATGTGCCGCCCTCGCTTACCGCACGCCCCGTCTTTATCGTGTCGCCGCTCCACTGTCCGCAAACGACAGTGCGCCCGGAGTCAAGCAGCGATATTCCTGGGCCTGAACGGGCAGCTTTCGACCACCGTCCCCACCGCCACTGGCCTCCAAACGCACTGACGAACACCGGCGAAGGTACGGTTTCGGCGGCCAAAGCCCTCGTGGCAATGCGCCTGACGACCGTTCTCGGACGGGAAAGAGCCTTGTCAAGCACGGCAAGCAGCCGCTTGTGTTTGTCAATCTGCGTGTTCAAGGACGCAGCAAGGCCGGCCACCATGTCGAAACCCTCGTCCTGAACGTTGTGGACACCGAGGAAATAGTCGGTCTCCGCCCTCGACGCTTCCATAGACTCCAGCTCCCGCACAAGTTTTTCCCGTGTCTTGGCCATCGCAACGCACAGTACGCCGCCGGCAAACCGCCCCAATCCCTCGGCAACATGCACCGAGTCGGCATACAGGGACAGGCCGGTGAGAGTGCTGTCGGCAGCCATTCCACGGAAAAAGGCCGCCGCTTTCCCGTCAACGCACAGCTCGTTGCGCGAGCCGGTCTCCACTGTTTGCGGCGCTTCTCTGTCCTTCAACAACGGCCAACACAGCCAGCAAGCCACGCAAACGGCCAGCACAACCAAGCCAGACAGACATCCGCGCCTGGCCGCAGCCCTCCTTATTGTTATATACTCAGACATTGGTTTCAAACAAAAGCCGTACTCGCAGCCGCAAATCCGCTAAAGTACAAATGCTTAACCCACGACCGGGACAGCGAAGCCCCAACCTTGGATTAAGCATTATGTGAGCCTGTTGAGCTAAGATGCGCCCTACCCGTTCATTGAAAGCAGGAATTCCTCGTTGCTTCTGGTCTGCACAAGTCTGTCGCGCACCGTGTTCATTGCCTCAATCGGGTTCATCTCGCTGATGAACTTGCGGATGATCCACATCCGGTTGAGCGTTGTCTGGTCTTGAAGCAGGTCGTCACGGCGGGTACTCGACTGCACAAGATTGACAGCAGGGAAGATGCGCTTGTTACTCAGTGCCCTGTCAAGCTGCAACTCCATGTTTCCCGTTCCCTTGAACTCCTCGAAGATAACCTCATCCATCTTGGAGCCGGTGTCAATGAGTGCAGTTGCGATGATGGTGAGCGAACCTCCGTTCTCTATGTTGCGCGCCGCACCGAAGAAGCGCTTGGGTTTTTGCAGCGCATTGGCGTCCACACCGCCGGTAAGCACCTTTCCGCTGGCGGGGCTTACCGTGTTGTAGGCACGCGCAAGGCGCGTTATCGAGTCAAGGAAGATGACTACGTCGTGCCCGCACTCCACCATACGCTTCGCTTTCTCAAGCACTATGCCCGCTATCTTGACGTGCCGGTCGGCCGGTTCGTCGAATGTCGAGGCGATAACCTCGGCGTTGACGGTGCGGCTCATGTCTGTTACCTCCTCAGGGCGTTCGTCTATGAGCAGCATCATAAGGTATGCTTCAGGGTGATTTGCCGCTATGGCGTTGGCAATGTCCTTCATAAGGATTGTCTTACCCGTCTTTGGCTGTGCTACAATGAGCGCGCGCTGTCCCTTTCCTATGGGTGAGAACAGGTCAACGATGCGCACGCTGGGGTTGGTCGTGGCCTTGTCGCCGCACAACATGAACTTCTCGTCGGGGAAAAGCGGCGTGAGGTGCTCGAAAGACACGCGGTCGCGCACCTCGGCAGGCTTGCGTCCGTTGATGAAACGCACCGTGCTGAGTGCGAAATACTTCTCGTTGTCGTGCGGCGGGCGCACTGTGCAGTCCACCACATCGCCGGTTTTCAGTCCGTACTTCTTTATCTGCTGCGGCGAAACGTATATGTCATCGGGCGAAGAGAGGTAGTTGTAGTCGCTTGAACGCAGGAAACCGTAGCCGTCGGTGAGCACTTCCAGCACGCCGTTGCCCGTCACGATGTCGGCAAAGTCAAAGGTTTCGCCCGACGATCCGGCGTGCGGCTGCGCCATGGCCGGCACATAGTTCTGCTCACGCTGGTGTATGGTCGGCCTGTCGAACATGTCCAGCGTAGGCAAAGCCCCCAGGTCTTCTATCGGAAGGTCAACTACCGTGATGAAATCGGTGCCGTCGCCGGGGTCACCCGCCCACACGCCGCCGAGCGACGGGGCGGGTGCATCGTCCGGACTGCCGTTGTACTGCGCCATCTTCTCCATAATCTTTGCTGCAGACGTGGTGTTGGAAGCCTTCTCCTGTGGCTCTGCGGGTGCAGAGGCAAAGGCTTCTTCGGGCACAGTGATGTCTGCCGTCTCGCCGGAAGCCGGTCGGTCCTGCTTGCCGCCGTCATTGTCAGCCTGAAGTCTGCCCTTTGGCTCTGCCTCCTGCGCCTCTGCCTCTTTTGCGGCGGCTATTGCAGCCAGCTCGGCCTTCGACTTGCGCCCACGGTGTTTGGGGAACGCTGCCAGCGGGTCGGCCGCCGGCTCTGCCTGTGCCGCCGGTTCTTCGGTCGCATCCTGCGGCTTTTCTGCCGGAAGGTCGGCAAAAAGCGATGCGGGACGGGTCTCTTTGAGCCGGTTCTGTTTGTTCTTCAGGTCGAAGTTCTCGCCCTCTTTGCCGTTCACGGTATATACTTTGCTGGTGTCTTTCTTTACTATTCTTGTCCTTTTCTTCTTGGGTGCCGCAAGCGCATTGGCCGCACTGTCCTCGGCGGCCTTGTCCAGAATGGCATAGACCACGCTTTCGGAACTGTCATCCGGGCGCACTTTCACGCCCAACTGCTCGGCGATGGCGGTCAACTGACCCATATCCATCGTTTCAAGTTCTTCCTTTTTATACATAATGTGTCGTAAGAATTTTGCTTCTCAACAGAATTATAAGATTGAATGGAGACGTTTCGCGAACGGAAACGCCGGTTTCTTTGGAAAACGTTGCAAAGGTAACACTAATTCCCCGCACTGACAAATCTTTTTTCCATAATTTTTCCACTCTTTAATCACGCTCTTGCCATTTCGCAATACAGCGCCTCGCAGTGCGCAAGCCCGGCCTTTCCGCAAGCCGGCCCTGACCTTCACGCGACAAAACCATACCGCCGGCATTATGCGCTCCATGGTATGGAAACAGCAAACCGCAGGATTGCGGACAACAAACCGCCCGTTTACGCTCCCTAAACCGCCCGTTCAGCACCCGTAAACACGGCACTTGCGACCCGTAAACAGGCCGTTTGCGAGACACAAACGGCCAGATTGCGGAACCAATTGGCCGCCAGAGACTTGCAAAAAGCCTTCCGTGCGCCCGAAACAGGGCTGTATTTCCTGTAAAACAGCCCTTTCGCATTGTTCCGGACAAGCAGAAAAGCCGACAAACAGGTTGCCTTGCCACTGCCGCCCCCACCCCTCTCTCACCGTTTCCGCCAAATATTTAGGCCAACATTGGCCTGATTTCTAAAAAAACGAGTAACTTTGCATCAATTCTTGCGATACATTAATATAATAAAAGGAACACACCATCTATATAAATAATAAGGTTATGACAATCGATCAATTCAACTTTGCCGGCAAGAAGGCAATTGTTCGCGTGGACTTCAATGTCCCATTGGATGAAAATGGTAAGGTAACGGACGACACACGCATACGCGGCGCTCTTCCCACGCTGAAAAAAGTGCTGGAAGACGGCGGTGCACTGATAATGATGAGCCACATGGGCAAGCCCAAAGGCAAGGTCAAGCCCGAACTCTCGCTGAAGCAGATTGTGCCGAACGTGGCTGCCGCTCTGGGAGTTGACGTGAAATTTGCAGCCGACTGCGGCAACGCAGACAAGGAAGCCGCAGAGCTGAAGCCCGGAGAGGCTCTTCTGCTCGAAAACCTGCGCTACTACCCCGAAGAAGAGGGCAAGCCCGTGGGCATAGACAAGGCAGATCCCGCATACGACGAGGCAAAGAAGGAGATGAAGACACGCCAGAAGGACTTCGCAAAGAAGCTGGCCTCATACGCAGACTGCTACGTTATGGACGCTTTTGGTACGGCTCACCGCAAGCATGCGTCCACTGCCGTCATCGCAGACTACTTCGACGCTGACCACAAGATGCTCGGTTATCTGATGGAAAAGGAGGTTAAGGCCGTTGACAACGTGCTCGGCAACATCAAACGCCCCTTTACAGCCATCATGGGAGGTTCGAAAGTATCTACCAAGATAGGCATTATCGAGAACCTTCTCGGCAAGGTGGACAACCTTATCCTCTGCGGCGGCATGACCTACACGTTCGCCAAGGCACAGGGAGGCAACATCGGCAAGTCTCTCTGCGAGCTTGACAAGCTCGATGTGGCTCTCGACGTGATGAAGAAGGCTAAGGAAAACGGAGTTAACCTCGTGCTCGGCACAGACTGCATCGCCGGTGACGACTTCAAGAACGACT
>CAVAPI010000114.1:0-5527 GCA_963590445.1 Lachnospiraceae bacterium
TGCCGTCCCTTGATGATGACATAAATGATTACGGGTGCTCCGATGAGCGGTGTCACGGCGTTGAGCGGTATTATGCCGTTGTCGCCGGGCAGAATACAGAGCGCATTGCACAACAGGGCTATGGCCGAACCGCAGAGTATCGTTGCCGGAAGCAGTGTTCGGTGGTTGTCGGTGCGCACCATCATGCGCGTTATGTGCGGCACTGCCAGTCCGATGAACGACACCGGGCCGCAGTAGGCAGTGACCACGGCGGTGAGCAAGCCCGTGATTACGAGCAGCCGGTTACGCAACCGTGGTATGCTCACGCCAAGGTTTTCGGCGTAGCGTTCGCCGAGCAACAGGGCGTTGAGTGGCTTTATCAGTAGCAGGGCAAGCACAAGTCCGCTCACAGTGACTGTGGCGAAGAATGGCATTTGCGGCATTGAAACACCGCCGAAGTTGCCAAGTCCCCACACAAGATACGACTTGACGCCCTCTTCGGTGGCGAGGAAGTTTAGTATGGATATGGCCGACGAGGCCAGATAGCCGATCATGAGACCCACAATGAGCAGCATTACGCCGTTGCGAACCATTGAAGAGAGCATGAAGATGACAGCCATGACAGCCATGGCTCCGGCAAATGCGGCCACGAATACGGCCACAAAGCCCGTCATGGAATAGGCTCCGGCTGTGATGGTGCCGCTGAAAGCGAGCATCACGAGTGCCACTCCCAGTCCGGCACCGCTGTTTACACCGAACACAAACGGGTCGGCCAAGGGGTTGCGGAAGGCCGTTTGCAACATCAGACCGCTTACGCTGAGCGCACCGCCGCACAACATTGCCGTGATGGCTTGTGGCAGTCGTGACTGCAACACGATGAACTGCCAACTGGCACGCTCGGCCTTGTCGCCCAGAAGTATGCCCAACACGTCCTTAGCAGGTATGCCCACGGTGCCCCAAAGCAGGTTTGCGACAAACAATACGGCGATTGCCGCTGTCAGAATGACGAATACGGTGTTGCTCCTTCTCATTGTCTTGCTTGTATAGTCAGTATGTTTTAAGGCCGTCATTCAACGGGATGGAAATACTTGGCCGGCCTTATGCCCTCCACTTCAGGGTGTATTATGCTTATAAAGTCGGTCAGCAGCAGGTCGGGGCGGAACAGTGATTCCTCGTAGAAGGCCGAAGTCTTGGTGTTGCATCCATAGGTGCGGCCGTCCTTATAGGCTTTCAGTTCTCCGTAACCGCTATACTCCGAAAGCAGTTCATGGCGTGTCAGCTTGTGGTCGCCGCTGTATCTGAGCATCCAGATGTCGGCCTGTCCTGCACGGTCAAGCACTGTCTCAAACGGCATGGCGATGCTTCCGCTTTTCTTCTCGGAGGCAAACACATAGTCGCCACCGGCATCGCCTATCAGCACACCCATGGTACTTACACCTCCAGGCACATACCACACGCTGCCATTCTTCTTGTCTATGACCACCGAAGGGCGGCTTTTGGTCTTCATGGCCTCGGCTTTCAGGGCAAGATACTGCTTTTCCACTATGGCAAACAGCGAGTCAGCCTCGCGCTCGTGTCCGGTGAGCATGCCGAAGAAGCGCATCCACTCGGCTCGTCCCAGCGGTGAAGTCTCCATATAGTCGGCACACTCCACTATGGGAATGTCAACCTCGTTGAGCTTGCCGTAGCCTCCGCTGTTTTCAAACGGCGAGAGCAGTATGGCATCGGGCTTGGTGTCGATAATCTTCTCTATGTCGGGACTCATACCGCTGCCGCAGTCCTTGATGCTGCCGAGGCGGCACTGCTGCTGAATCCAAGGCAGTTTGATGTAGCGAAGGTCGCACACTCCCTTTATTATGTCGCTTGCGCCGAGG
Organism: Lachnospiraceae bacterium; assembly: GCA_963590445.1. Taxonomy (GTDB): domain Bacteria; phylum Bacteroidota; class Bacteroidia; order Bacteroidales; family Bacteroidaceae; genus Prevotella. The sequence goes on from CAVAPI010000114.1 coordinate 1,854, forward strand.
CTGAGGAACAGGCTGCAATGCACAGTGGTGAACACTACCGCCCTGCGCATGGGTGTTCGTATTACCGTGCCCTGAGGCAGCTGGCCTGCAGCAATGGCACTGTCGTTGGCCAGCACATAGCGGTGCAGCGTCTTTCCCTTGTGCCAGGGGTCGGCAATGGTGGCTATGGTGTAGCCCTTGTGCTTTACTATAGTGAGGTTGCCGGCATATTTCAGCCGCAGCGTGTCACCCTCGGATACGGAATTAGTGCTGCCGCCCTTGCAGGAGCAAAGGGCGGTCAGCACTAATGCGGTTATTGTATATAATAAGGTGTGGGGCTTATTCATAAACCACGCCTGTATTGAACACGATAGCAGACGGTCCTACACCAATCTCGAACCGGGTTTTCTTGGTCATGTCGCTGTTATACACCACAACATAGCCGTTTCCCTTGTAGTTGGCATAACCTGTGTCGGGGTTCTTCTGGTAGGAAGCCACAAGCAGATAGCCGTTTACGGGGTCGGCGGCGATGGCTGCGGGCGAGAAAACATCGGGACATGTGAAGTCGGTGAGGGTGCTTGTCGTAGTGTCATACACGCCGTATGTAGGAGCACTGGCCGATCCGTAGGGCGCATTGTATATATACAGCTTAGTACCTGTTGCTGCCATCATCGTAGCTTCAGCCACCATGGTCACAGTGTTGCCTTCAACCTTTCTTACGCCGGCACCTGTCTGGTTCCAAGAGGCATCGTATGTACCGTAGTCGAGGAAGTAGAGCGTGTTGCCCACCACTGCGAAGCTAACAGGGTTGGTGATAAGCGCGTCTTTCAGCAGCGTTCCCTCGCCGGTAGTGAGGCTGATCTTTGAGATGGAAGCATTGGCTACCATGCTGTAGTCGCTGTTGGCCACATAGAGAGTGTCGCCTATGACGGCCAGCCCCTCCGGGTAAGAACCTGCAGCGTATGTGTTCTTCAGACTGTAGTCGGCGGTGTCGATGGCTGCAACGTAGCCGTCGTATGTGGAAACGAGCACCTGGCCATTGTAGGCTATGCCGTGGCGCGGGTGCTTGCCCTTGTCTTCGCCCATCAACTCGGTTGTCTTGATCTGCTTGATGGACTTCATGGTGTTCTTGTCAACCACCTCCACGGTGTTCTCGTTGTCAACCATGATATACATCTTGCTGCCATACACCACGGCATCGTTGGCAGTGCGTCCAATCTCGCGGCCGTTTACAGTCTTGAAGGCGTCGAGAATTGTCGAGTCGTTGGCATAGTTGAAGGCGGTAACGCTTCCGTTAATGCCTGCGCTCTTGTTGCCTGAGCCGATAACGAATACGCCGTTGCTGACTTTTACTGGTTGCGGCTGTGTGTCGTCGCTACTGTCGCATGATGTCAGTGCGAGTGCGCACATCGAAAGCATAATGATGCTTGAATAAAACTTCTTCATTTCTGTTTGAATTTTTAAGGGTTTATAAAACAAATCTTATCGTTGCTTGCCAGCTTCTGCCCGGCATGGGATAGAGACGCACTATCTCGTACTGCTTGTCGAGCAGGTTCTTGATGTCCAAACGGGCTTCCATGCGGCTCTTTCCTATCGGGAACGTGTGCGAAAAGGCCAGCCCCAGCTCCTGATAGCCCTTGATTTCGGTTCCGTCATAGTGCTCGTTGTTGCCGTAGCGGAGGCTTGTTGCCGTGCCGTGGAGCACCACATCGACCCACGGATTGCGGTATCCGACCGACGCACTGCCCGAATGTAGCGGCACATAGGCTATCTGTTTGCCGTAGTTGGGCGACTCCTTGTTGGTCTTGTTTTCTGCCTTTTGGTGGCTGTAGCTGCCCGAAACCACGAGCGAATGGCACTTGTTGAACCTGTGGGTGAGGCTCATTGTGGCGTCGATGCCGAGCATTTCCACCTTGCCGATGTTGACGTTTGTCCACACAAACATATTGTACGGCACGGCAACTATCTTGTCGCGCACATGGTTCAGGTACCCATCCACGGTGAAAGTGGCCTCCGCCGCGCGCCAGGGCTTGCCGTTCCATGTCACGCCGATATTGTATTGGTCGGTTTTCTCCGGCTTCAGGTCGGTGCTGCCGTAGTGGAAAAAGTATGATTCGTTGAATGTTGGGGCGCGGAAGATGTCCTTGTATGATGCTCTGACGTGGAAGTCTTGCGACATGAACGGGCGGTATGACACCGACAGCGAAGGCGACAACCGCTTGAAATCGTGCGCCGAAGCACCGAGCTGTGCATCGTTGAAGTATAGCGATCCGAGCAATCGCGCAATCAGCGTGAACCGTTTGGTCTTGTACTTGGCCGTAAGGCTTTGCAGAACGGTGTGCCTATAGGGCTTCGTGTCGGTCTTCAGACTGCTGTTGAGGTTGTTGAAACTGTAGTCAGCGGAGTAATCCACAGCCCAGGACTCGGCGGGTGCATACAGCAAGCAGGCCGATGCATAAGCCTCGCGCTGCCAGTAGTCGGCGTCGTTCACACCGTTTTTGTATGCCCCGTCGCGGTATTTCGACATAGCCCAGTTGAACTTTGTGTCGGCGCGGAGCGACAGTGAGTGACCCAGCACAGCCTTGTACTGCATCTGTCCGAAGAAGTTGCGGTCGCGCAACTGCTCCTTGCTCAGGTCTGTATAGTAGCGTACCTGCCCCGGAAGCTGCCTGTCGTTGTCATAGTAGTAGAGCTTGGCGGAGAGCAGGTCGTGCCTTCCCGGACGCCACGCCATGCATATCTCGCCGTGACCGGAGTTCATCCGGCTGTTGGTGCGCCGCTCGCGGGTGGTCAGGTTGCCGTTTTTCAGAGTGAAGGGATAGTCGTTTTCGGCATAGGTGTATTCGCCTGTGACCGAAAAGGCGAACCTTTCGCCGAGGCTTTGTCCGTATCTGAAGAACGGACAGGCATAGGCGAACGACCCAAAGCGCACCTGCGCCGTGAGCCGTGGCCTTGTGTTGCCCGTCGGCACTTCCGTGGATGTTATGTTCAGCACGGCTGCCGAGCTTGCGTTTTTCGCTGGTATGAATATGTCATCGTTGTCTCCCACGACAAGCGAGATATGGTCTGTATTGTCCAGAGAGTAGCGCGCCACGTCTATCTGGCCGCTCTGGCACTCGCTGAGCATCACTCCGTCGTAGCAAACCCCGGTGTGCTGTGCTCCGAAACCCCTCACCGACACCGTCTTCATGCCGCCCGCACCGCCGTAGTCGCGCAAAGTGATGCCGGGAATACGGTTGAGCGCATCGGCAAAGTCGGTAACGCCGTAGGCCGAAAAGGCCTCCTTGTCCAGAATGTGCATCGGTGCTGTGCTTGCAACCGTGCGCTTCTTTCTGGTCTCCACCACTGTCACCCCGTCCAGCTGGTGTGTACGGGTGGTTATGGTGTCGCTCTGGCAGTCTTGTGCCGTCGGCATACACAATGTGGGCTGGCTCAAAAGGGTCAGCAACGCCATTCTGATCATTCTCGTCTGTCAGTTTTGTCCCGCGCGTCTTTCCTCGAAACGGGTGGGAACTCATGCACAAAGGCAGGTCTTCTGACTCGCCGCCCGGTTGATGACGCCTTCCCGAAGAATGTCCAGTGGCCTGTTTGTCATCACCATATAAAGGGCGGCTCACAGCAGCGGGACTGTCCGCGACTTTCACGCGGTTCCCTTTTAATCGCCGGAGCGAACCATTTGCGCTGCAAAGATACGA
>CAVAPI010000115.1:0-5497 GCA_963590445.1 Lachnospiraceae bacterium
ACGCCCAGCTGGAACAGTTCAAGACCGGGTTCCCGTATCTGCGGCTCGAAGCTGCCGCAAGTGTCGGCCGCGGAGTGATGGCTCCTGAAGAGAAGGAGCGCAAAGAGTACATCAAGGCATGGGAAGACTACAAGCTGGGCGGCCATGCGGTCGTGAAGTTTGTGCCGGCTTCGGGCGCTGCGAGCAGAATGTTCAAGGATCTGTTCGCTTTCCTGTCGGCCGGCTACGACAAGCCCGCGACAGACTTCGAGAAGACGTTTTTCGGCAACATCGAAAGGTTCGCCTTCCACGACGCGCTCGACGGCGTTTGCGTGAAGAACGAGGGCAAGACGATAGCCGGACTGGTGGCCTGCGGCAACTACAAGGCCGTTGTGGCCAACCTTCTGGAGGAACGGGGACTCAACTACGGCCAGCTTCCCAAGGGTCTGCTGCTGTTCCACAAGTATGAAGACGGTGCGCGCACGCCCATGGAGGAGCACCTTGTGGAGGGCGCGCTGTATGCTGCGGGCGGCGGAAAGGCCAGTGTGCACTTCACGGTGAGTCACGAGCACATGCCACTGTTCCGCAAAAAGGTGGCGGAGTGCCTTGACAAGTACGCCAAGCGGTTCGGCGTGGAGTATGACGTGACCTTCTCCGAGCAGAAACCCAGCACCGACACCATTGCGGCCAACCCTGACAACACCCCGTTCCGCACCGACGGCGACGGCAAGCTGCTGTTCCGTCCGGGCGGACACGGCGCTCTGATAGAAAATCTCAACGAAATGGACGCGGATGTGGTGTTCATAAAGAACATAGACAATGTGGTTCCCGACCGGATGAAGGCAGAAACGGTGGAGTACAAGCAGGTTATTGCCGGTGTGCTGGTGAGTCTGCAGGCCAAGGCGTTCGGTTATCTGCGCCTGCTCGACACCGGCAACTACTCGCACGCCCGTCTGGAGGAGATGATACGCTTCGTCCAGCACGACTTGTGTTGCCGCAAGAGCGACATAAAGCACCTTGAGGACGCCGAACTGGTCATCTATCTGCGCAAAAAGCTCAACCGCCCGATGCGCGTGTGCGGAGTTGTGCGCAACGTGGGCGAGCCTGGCGGCGGCCCCTTCCTTACTTACAACCACGACGGCACGGTCAGTCTGCAGATACTCGAAAGCAGCCAGATAGACAAGGGCAACTCCGAGTATGTGAAGATGTTCACCGAAGGCACCCACTTCAACCCTGTCGATCTTGTGTGCGCCATAAAGGACTACAAGGGGCGGAGGTTCGACCTGACAAAGTTCGTTGACAAGACCACAGGCTTCATCAGCAGCAAGAGCAAGAACGGCAGAGAACTGAAGGCACTGGAGCTTCCGGGACTGTGGAACGGTGCCATGAGCGACTGGAACACGGTGTTCGTGGAGGTGCCGCTGGCCACTTTCAATCCCGTAAAGACCGTCAACGACCTCCTGCGCGAGCAGCATCAGTAGCAGGGCCGGGGCGGCAGTGCGGCACAACTTGCCGCATTGTCAGGCTCCACGGCATATGCCACACTTCTGGAGTGCCCGCTTCCGCCATGAAGGCGGGCTCTTCGCACTTGCGGCCACGGCATTGGCGCAGCGGGGTGTAACCGAATTGTAACGGGATTGAACTGCCTATGTAGAAATAAATGCCTATTTTTGCAGCGGATGACCAAGGAAAAAGAACAGTAAAATGGCAAACAGTGACTGCAGGATACTCGTTGTAGATGACGAGAACGACCTTTGCGAGATTCTCAAGTTCAACCTTGAAACAGAGGGGTACACCGTTGAAACGGCCAATTCGGCCGAGGAGGCGCTCACATACGACCTGCCTTCGTTCAGTCTGCTGCTGCTTGACGTAATGATGGACGGCATGTCGGGCTTCGCCCTCGCCCGGAAACTGAAGGCAGACGGGGCAACCAAGAACCTGCCGATAGTGTTCCTTACGGCGCGCGACACCGAAAACGACACCGTAACGGGCTTCAACCTCGGTGCGGACGACTATATTTCAAAGCCTTTCTCCATACGTGAAGTGATGGTAAGGGTGAGGGCTGTGCTGCGGAGAACCATGAACGGCCCGGCAAACGGCGAGTCTGCGGTGCTCAGATACCAGGGTCTGGAGCTGAATCTGAACAACAAGACGGTGAGCATCGACGGGGAAACGGTACCCTTCACCAAGACCGAGTTCGAGCTTCTGCACACCCTGCTCGACGAAAAGGGGCGCGTGTTCTCCCGTCAGGAGCTTATCGACCGCATCTGGCCGTCCGACGTGTATGTGCTCGACCGCACGGTTGACGTCAACATAACGCGCCTCCGCAAGAAGATAGGCGCATATTCAAAGTGCATAGTCACGCGGCTTGGCTTCGGCTACTTCTTCGATGCGTAGCGCAGAGGGCCGCTTTGCGCGCATATACCTATTTATATAATAATAAGGAGGACCAATGAACAAGACCACACTCGGCCGCCGTATGTTTTGGAGCGTGCTTGCCATATTCCTCGTGTTTGCCGTTCTCTTCATCGTATTCCAGCAGATACGCGAAAAGGAGTACAAGATAGAGACACTCAACTTCCGCCTCCAGACCTACAACTCGCAGCTCTACGAGCACATGCTGCGCCACGGCCGGAGCGAAGAGACCATCGGCGGCTTCCTGAGCAGCCACATGCTGCCGAATGTGCGCGTCACGATGACCGACAGGCGCGGGGATGTGATATATGACAACAGGCGCAAGGACTACAGCCACATACATAACCACGCGCAACGCAAGGAGATACGCGGGGCATTGCGCACGGGTACGGGCTACGACATAAGCCGCAGCAGCGAGAGTGTGGGCGGCGACTACTTCTATTCGGCCACCTGGTTTCCCGAAGGCGGCATTGTCATACGCAGCGCCTTGCCCTACGACAACGGACTGGCCAAGTCCCTGCGCGCCGACCAGCACTTCCTCTGGTTCGCCCTTGCGGTCGTGGCTCTGCTCACGGCGGTTCTCTACCGTTTCATACGCCGTCTCGACTCCAATGTGACCAAGCTGAGGATATTCGCACGGCGCGCCGACCACAACGAAAGCCTCGACACCGAAGACCTGGTGGGCTTCCCGTCCGACGAACTGGGCGAGATTTCGGAGCATATCATCAAGATTTACAAGCGTCTCCAGAAGACCAAGGAGGAGCAGAACGTGCTGAAAAGGCAGCTGACCCAGAACATTGCGCACGAGCTGAAGACCCCTGTGGCCAGCATACAGGGCTATCTGGAAACCATATTGGCCAACCCCGGGATGGACGAAGAGCGGAGAAAGCAGTTCTTGGACCGCTGTTTCGCACAGAGCCAGCGGCTCACCAGCCTGCTCGGAGACATCTCTACGCTCAACCGGCTCGACGATGCGCCGGAGCTGAACAGCCTTGAGACGGTCGATATAGCGCACATTGTAGGCCAGATAGGCAAGGAGACGGCACTCGATTTCAGGCGCAAGAACATGAGGTTCATCAACCGCTTGCCGGCCAGTTTGCCCGTTCGCGGCAACCAGTCGCTCCTTTACAGCGTCTTCCGCAACCTCGTTGACAACGCCATAGCCTACGCCGGCGAGGGCACAACCGTCACCTTGGATGCCGGCGAGGGCGAAGACGACACGTGGCACTTCACGTTCTGCGACAACGGCGTGGGCGTTCCCGGCGAGCATCTGCCGCGCCTGTTCGAGCGGTTCTACCGGGTTGACAAGGGGCGGAGCCGCAAAATGGGAGGCACGGGGCTGGGGCTGGCCATCGTAAAGAACGCCGTGCAGTTCCACGGCGGTGCGATAACGGTGGCTAACCGCCCGGAAGGCGGTCTCCGCTTCGACTTCTCCCTGCGCAAGAACGTGGGCTGAGGCTTGGTCAGACCGGCTCCCGGATAGCCGTGACCGGGCTTTAGGATAGCCGTGGTTGGCCTTGCGGATGGCCCCGGTCGCCCTGCAAGTGCCTGTCATAAAGGGAGAAAACGGCAATAAGTGTTGCTTTCTTTTTGTGTTTCACGGCTTTTTCACTAACTTTGCCGTGTTACTTTATGATAACCTTTTTGACTCTTAGGCATGCAAATAAGCAAATATCTTGTTGCAAACAACCGTGATCTGCACTGGGGGCTTACCGTCAGCACGGTGGGATATGAGGAGATTGGCCCCGGAGACCCGTATCCTACGCGCGGTCATGCGGACGGCTACTACTTTGAAACGGAAAAGGGACGGGTGCTGAACGAATACCAGCTGTTGTACAACCTGGAGGGTAAGGGAGTGTTCCGCAGTACCCACCAGGAGGAAACTCCCATAAAGGAGGGCGATCTCTTCCTGCTTTTCCCCGGCGAATGGCACACTTACCACCCCCTGCCCGATACGGGTTGGAAGGGCTACTGGATAGGTTTCAAGGGGAAAAACATGGACGACAGGGTCACAGCCGGCTTCCTTACGCCCGACAAACCCATCTATCACGTGGGCTTTTCGAGCGAGGTAGTACATCTGTTCAAGCAGGCTTACGCCGCTGCCGTGGAGGAAAAAGCCTACTCACAGCAGCTTTTGGCAGGAATGGTCAATAACCTTGTGGGACTGATGTACTCGCTTGAGCGCAATATAGTGCTGAGTAAGGACAACGCACACTTCGACATGATCAACAAAGGCCGCCTCCGCATACGCGAAGGGCTTGAGAGCAGCCTGACAATCCAGCAGATTGCCGAGGAACTGGGGGTGAGTTACTCCAATTTCCGCAAGCAATTCAAACTATATACCGGCCTGAGTCCGGCCATATACCAGCAGGAGCTTAGGCTGCAAAGGGCAAAGGAACTGCTCACCACCACGGATTTGAGCATAAAGGAAATCGCTTACCGCCTGAATTTCGACTCCCCAGACTATTTTTCGGCCAAGTTCAAGATAAAAACCGGCCGCAAGCCAAGTGACTTGCGCCAGCGTTGACGGCCAAACAGCCAGAGACTCTTCCTAAAGTTGCCCGACAGGCTGACGTTTCTCGACTTTTTTGCACTATCTTTGCATAAGATAAGCTGCATTCGGACGACCGCCTTATGTACGGCTGTCGGCAACAAAACACAACGAAAACTGGAACTGACATGGCTGACTCCTTTGAATTTACTACCGAAGAACGGGACGAGACACTGGCTATATACGCCAGGCTGAAGGGCGAGATTGGCTCTTCGCTGCAACCGGACGACGAGACGAAGATGCGCAGCCACCTGAAAAGGTCGCTGGAAAAGCATCAGATCCACCGCAATGTGTTCGGGCTGAACCCCATACTCATGTGCTTCCAAACTGCACTCATTGTGGTTGAGGAGATAGGGCTGAAGCGTGACGCAGTGCTGGCCATACTTCTGCATCCCAGCGTGGCCGATGGCTATGCGACAATCGACGAGGTAAGGGAACAGTTCGGCGAATCTGTGGCTCGGATACTGCACGGACTGATGCGCATAGCCGAGCTTTATGCCAAGAAGCCGGTGGTGGAGAGCGAGAACTTCCGCAACCTGCTGTTGTCGTTTG
>CAVAPI010000116.1:0-5391 GCA_963590445.1 Lachnospiraceae bacterium
CCCACAAGCCGCATGGTTTCGAGCCTGATGAACATGCCGGTGCAGCCCAACAAGGCCATTGTGGGGCGCAATGCGTTCGCCCACTCCAGCGGAATACATCAGGACGGGGTGCTGAAAAATGTGCAGACCTACGAGATTATGGATCCCAAGGACGTAGGTCTCGACGACAACTCCATCGTCCTGACCGCCCGTTCAGGCCGTGCCGCACTGCGCCACAGGCTGCATGTGCTCGGCGTAAACGTGGACAACGAGGAGAAAATCGACAAGATTTACCAGAAGTTCCTCAAACTTGCCGACAGCAAGAAAGAGGTCAACGACGACGATGTGCTCATGCTGGCCGGCGCAGACACCGCCGACGCACACGCCGTGAAGCTCGATTTCCTGCAAGTAACCACGGGCATGGGAGTGAAGAGCGTGGCAAGTATCGGTCTCGACATATCGGGCCAGAAGTTTGAAGAGGCTTCTACGGGCAACGGACCGGTCGATGCGGCAATCAAAGCCTTGAAGAAAATCATCCAGAAGCAGATGACTTTGAAGGAATTTACCATCCAGGCAATAAGCAAAGGGTCGGATGATGTGGGCAAAGTCCATATGCAGGTGGAGTACGACGGCAGCGTTTACTACGGCTTCGGAGCCAACACAGACATCGTCACCGCATCGGTTGAGGCATACATAGACTGTATCAACAAGTTCAGAAACAAATAACTACAACGGGGCAAACCGCAGGGTTTCGCCCAAAAAGACAAGCAAATGAATACTTTATTCGACAAGATTTGGGACAAACACGTTGTGCAGGTGGTCGAAGACGGGCCTACACAGCTGTATATAGACAGGCTTTACTGCCACGAAGTGACCTCGCCGCAGGCTTTCGACGGTATGAGAAAAAGGGGATTGAAGTGTTTCCGTCCCAAGCAGATATACTGCATGCCAGACCACAACACGCCCACCCACGACCAGGACAAGCCCATAGAAGACCCTGTATCTAAGAAGCAGGTGGACACTCTGGCCAAGAACGCCGCCGAGTTCGGACTTGAGCACTTCGGCATGATGTCGCCCGACAATGGCATCATACACGTGGTGGGGCCTGAAAAGGGACTGTCGCTGCCCGGCATGACTATCGTTTGCGGCGACTCGCACACCTCCACCCACGGTGCAATGGGCGCAGTGGCCTTCGGTATAGGCACGAGTGAGGTGGAGATGGTGATGGCCTCGCAGTGCATATTGCAGCAGAAGCCGAAGTCAATGCGCATAAGCGTCAACGGACAACTGGCCAAGGGAGTCACCGCAAAGGACATAGCCTTGTTCCTCATGTCGAAGCTCACCACTTCGGGAGCCACCGGCTATTTCGTTGAATATGCCGGAGACGCTGTCAAGAACCTGTCGATGGAAGGTCGCCTAACCCTGTGCAACCTGTCGATAGAGATGGGGGCGAGAGGCGGTTTCATAGCCCCCGACGAGATTACGTTCGCCTATCTGAAAGGACGCGAACATGCTCCCAAGGGCGAGGAGTGGGACAAGGCCGTGGCCTACTGGAGCACTCTGAAGAGTGGAGACGATGCGGTGTTTGACAAGGAACTGACGTTCGACGCTGCGGACATAGAGCCTCGCATAACCTACGGTACCAACCCCGGCATGGGCATCGGCATAACCGAGAATATTCCCACACTCGAAAGCATTGACGAAGCAGGCAAGGCATCGTTCGCAAAGTCGCTTGACTATATGGGCTTCAAGCCGGGCGAAAAGCTTCTCGGCCACAAGATAGACTATGTGTTCCTCGGAGCCTGCACCAACGGACGCATCGAAGACTTCCGTGCGTTCGCCTCTTTGGTAAAGGGCAAGCGCAAGGCTGAAGGAGTGACGGCATGGCTCGTACCCGGTTCATGGCTCGTTGACAAGCAGATAAGGGAAGAAGGCATCGACAAGGTATTGGCTGAGGCTGGATTTGCCATTCGTCAGCCCGGCTGTTCGGCCTGTCTGGCCATGAACGACGACAAGATTCCGGCCGGCAAGTATTCGGTTTCAACAAGCAACCGCAACTTTGAGGGTCGCCAAGGCCCCGGCGCACGCACCATATTGGCCTCACCTCTTGTGGCCGCAGCGGCTGCTGTCACAGGCGAAATAACCGACCCGCGAACACTTATATAATAATATAATGTATAGCCGAGGGCGGTTTATAACGCTGGACACGGCAAAAAGCAAGCAAAAAACATGAAACAGAAATTTGACATCATAACAAGTACGTGTGTTCCACTGCCGCTTGAGAATGTGGACACCGACCAGATAATACCCGCACGTTTCCTCAAAGCCACCGACAAGGAGGGCTTCGGCGACAACCTGTTCCGCGACTGGAGGTATGAAAAGGACGGAACGCCTAAGAAAGACTTTGTGCTTAACGACCCGAAATACGGCGGCTGCATACTCGTGGCCGGCAAAAACTTCGGTTCGGGATCGAGCCGTGAGCACGCCGCTTGGGCCATTGCCGGGTATGGATTCCGTGTGGTTATAAGCAGTTTCTTCGCCGACATTCACAAGAACAACGAGCTTAACAACTTCGTTCTGCCCGTAGTAGTGAGCGAAGGTTTCCTCTCCGAACTGTTCGACAGCATCAGCAACGACCCGAAAACCGAGGTTGTGGTTGACCTGCCGCAGCAAACGGTAACCAACAAAGCCACCGGTCACAGCGAGCAATTCGACATAAACGGCTACAAGAAACACTGCCTCATGAACGGACTTGACGACATCGACTACCTTTTGCAGAACAAGGACAAGATAGAAGCATGGGAACAGCGCAACAAGTGAACAACACTTACAAGCGCATACCGCCGTTCATAGAGATAATGGACTGCACGTTGCGCGACGGCGAGCAGACGAGTGGCGTGTCGTTTCTGCCGCACGAAAAGCTGATGATTGCGCGCATGCTGCTCAAAGAAGTCAATGTTGACCGCATCGAGGTGGCCTCGGCACGCGTGTCAGAAGGCGAGAAGGATGCCGTGAAGATGATTTGCCGCTATGCCAAGCAGATAGACAAGCTGGACAGAGTCGAGGTACTTGGCTTCGTTGACGGCAACCTTTCCATCGACTGGATCAACGACTGCGGAGGCCGGGTGGTAAACCTTTTGGCCAAGGGATCGCTGCGCCACTGCACCCAACAGCTGCACAAGACACCCGAAGAGCACATCGACGACATTCGCAAGTCGCTGGCCTATGCCAAAGAAAAGGGCATGACGGTGAACCTGTATCTTGAGGACTGGAGCAACGGAATGAAGGATTCGCCGGAATATGTGTTCCAGATGGTCGATGCATTGGCTGACTCCGGCATACGCAGGTTTATGCTTCCCGACACGTTAGGCATCATGAATCCGATGCAAGTGATTGAGTTTTTCCGCAAAATGGTGAAGCGTTATCCCGACGCAAGGTTCGACTTCCATGCCCACAACGACTATGATTTGGCTGTCAGCAACTCGCTTGCCGCAGTGCTAAGCGGCGCAAAGGGACTGCACGTCACCGTCAACGGACTGGGCGAACGGTGCGGTAATGCTCCGTTGTCGAGCGTTCAGGTGATACTGAAGGACCAGTTCAACGCCAAGACAAGCATCAACGAGGAGCGGCTGAACGACATCAGCCGCCTCGTGGAGAGCTACTCCGGCATAGCCATAGCGCCCAACCAGCCCATCGTAGGCGAGAATGTGTTCACGCAAGTGGCCGGTGTGCATGCCGACGGCGACAGCAAAAACGGCCTTTACTACAACGAACTCGTGCCCGAACGCTTCGGCCGGAAGCGCGAATATGCCCTCGGCAAGAACAGCGGACGCGCCAATATCACACGCAATCTGGAGGAGTTGGGACTTGAACTCACGCCGGAACAGACACGCAGAGTGACCGCCCGCATAACCGAACTGGGCGACCGCAAGGAGATAGTGACACAGGAAGACCTGCCGTTCATAGTAAGTGACGTGCTCAAGCACAACGCTCCCGAGGACAAGGTGAAGCTGGTGAGCTACATGGTGTCGTCAGCTTACGGTCTAAAACCCCTCGCCAGCATCAAGGTGGACATCAACGGGAAACAGTATGAGGCCGACTCTACGGGCGACGGACAGTATGACGCGTTCGGCAAAGCCCTGCGCAAGATATACAAGGTTACGCTCGGACGCACCTTTCCCATGCTTACCAACTATGCAGTGACCATACCTCCGGGAGGCCGCACCGACGCTTTGGTGCAGACAGTCATCACTTGGCAGCACGGCGACAAGCTGATACGCACCCGTGGACTGGACGCTGACCAGACCGAAGCGGCCATAAAGGCAACGTTCAAGATGCTGAACATTATAGAAGAAAGCGAAGGCGGGCAGCAATAAACGCACCGTCTGGCAGCCGTTTGAGCGCCTTCAAGAAGCAAAGAAAAAGGAAACAAGACATAAAAACGATGAAATTAAAGATTGCAGTACTGCCGGGCGATGGTATCGGACCGGAGATTATGAAGCAGGGAGTGGCCGTTATGGATGCAGTGGCCGCCAAGTTCGGACACGAATTTGAATACACAGAGGCAATATGCGGCGCACATGCCATCGACGAAGTGGGCGATCCGTTCCCCGAAGAGACCTATCAGGCATGCAAGAATGCCGATGCTGTGCTGTTTGCAGCGGTGGGTGACCCCAAGTTTGACAACGATCCGACGGCCAAAGTGCGCCCGGAACAGGGACTTCTTGCCATGCGTAAGCGTCTCGGACTGTTCGCCAACATACGCCCTGTGCAGACTTTCAAGTGCCTTTTGCACATGTCCCCGCTGCGCGAAGAGCTTGTTGACGGTGCCGATTTCGTGTGTATCCGCGAGCTAACCGGCGGCATGTACTTCGGCGAAAAGTACCAGGACAACGACAAAGCGTATGACACCAACTACTATACCCGCCCGGAAATCGAGCGCATATTGCGCGTCGGCTTCGACTATGCGCGCCGCCGCCACAACCATTTGACCGTGGTTGACAAGGCCAACGTGCTCGCTTCGAGCCGCCTTTGGAGGCAGATAGCCAAAGAAATGGCACCGGATTATCCCGATGTCAAGGTCGATTACATGTTCGTGGACAACGCTTCCATGCGCATGATCTCCGAACCTAAGTTCTTCGACGTGATGGTTACGGAAAACACATTCGGCGACATACTGACAGACGAGGGCAGCTGCATATCAGGCTCTATGGGACTTCTGCCCTCGGCATCCACGGGTGAGAGCACGCCAGTGTTCGAGCCGGTACACGGATCCTGGCCTCAGGCGGCCGGAAAGAACCTCGCCAACCCCTTGGCACAGATACTTTCGGCAGCCATGCTCCTTGAGTATTTCGGCCTTAAAGAAGAGGGTAAGCTCGTGCGGGAGGCCGTTGACGCATCGCTCGACGCCAA
>CAVAPI010000117.1:0-5024 GCA_963590445.1 Lachnospiraceae bacterium
TGTCGCTGCTCATCCTTGAGGACGCTACACGCGCTCCCGAACTGTTCCAAAAGAGTGCCAACGTGTTTGTACGCCTTGCCGAAACCGAGGTGCTGGGCGACGCAGCCTACGTAACATCCTACATTCCCGAGGACTTGCCAAACTTCCGCGCAGAGTAGGACGCGCTACATGAACGCCATGCCAACAAGCAAGCCAAGCCTGGCTTAGCGCAATTGTTGGATAATATATATAATATGTAGAAGCCCCACAACCGCAAACAGGTGGTTGTGGGGCTTCTTTCTGTTTTCCTGTTTGTCTGGGTTTCAGACAGGTTGCACCCTCAGAAATGTTAAAAACCGATGAGATCAGGAGAAAATCCATCAATTCTTGGTTTAGCAGTTCACGTAATACACGAGCATGAGCATTATCATCACCTTTGTAGCTTCAATTCCGAGAAGCTCCAGGGGCGTTTAATGCGCTTTTGTATGACCATTAAAAGAAGATTGGCCATTAGGGAAACCAAATCTGTATCTTGATGGCATTGGCACTCTCTCCGTAGAAATATCTAAGCGAAAAACGCAATAGGCTTCATTGCCCATCGAAGCCTATTGCGATAGCCGATGAAACAGGCTTCATTGCCCAACGAAGGTCATTGCTCAAAATGACACAAAAAAGTATATAAATGTTTTTGATTGTAATATCAAGTACACCACCGTAAAAACGACAAGAGAGAGAACCGTGGGAAGTTCTCTCTCTTGGTGATTCCGCAGGGATTCGAACCCTGGACCCACGCCTTAGAAGGGCGTTGCTCTAATCCAACTGAGCTACGGAACCGACCTTTTCGGCTGCAAAGGTAAGAAAAATCTGCCTATCGGCAAACCTTTTCAGGCGTTTTGTGGTGGGTTTGTCTCTTGGCAAAACAAAACAGGAATGTGCGGCTTGGGGTATCGTCATCATCAAAAAGGCGTGGAAACGTTTCCGTATCCACGCCTTTCGGTGTTTTTATGCTTGTGATGCCTTACTTCACAGGGCCATCGACAATCACGCAGCGGTTCTTGTCGTTGTCGCTGAAGGGCTGCACCTTGTCGCCCTTGGCATCGGTGATGATGCGGCTGGGGTCAATGCCGTAGTCCTTTACGAGTGTGTTCTTGAAGGCTTCGGCACGCTGCTGTGAGTACTTCATGTTGATGTTGGCGTTGCCGGTGCCACGGTCGGCATAGCCTGTAACGTTCACCTTGGCATCGGGGTTGCGCTTCAAGTATTCGGCGGTACGCTTCAGCACTTCTTCGGGTCTGCCTGCTTCCGTGTTCCTGATATTGTAGAAAGCCACCTCGTGCAGAGTTTCCACCTTTGGCTCCGGCTTGGGTTCTGGTTTAACCACCGGCTTGGGTTCCGGTTTTGGTTCCGGCTTTGGCTCTGGCTTTGGTTCAGGAACAGGTGTGGGCACTGGCACAGGAGCAACCTTCTTGTATTTGTGGCCGAAACGGAAGCTAACGCCGAGCATAGCCGTTACCATCCAGTCGTCACTGTTGTTGTATTTCGAGTTGAAGCGGTCGTCAAGGCTGTTGGCATTGACCTCAAGCGACACGCCCAGCGGCTTGGCCGGATTGGTTTCCAGGCGCAGTCCGGCACGGATGTTGTGGCTAAGCCGAGTACCGTCCCACACGAACGGCATGTTGAGATTGTTGTTAGAAGCCGCAAGAGTGTTTGCCTCGCTGTTGCCCCAAGCAGTGTTCAAACCGATACCGCCGACGAATATAACATTGAGGAAATGCTGGTTCTTGGGGGCGATGAGGTTTGACAGGTTGACAAGAAGGTCGGCATCAGTGGTGATGTAGTTCCACTTGTAGCGTTGTTCGGGTGTGTCGAAGCCGCTCTTGGCCTGCCATCCGTTCACGTGCAGACGCGCTCCCACCACTGGTGTGAAGTAGTGTCCGAACGACACTGCGCCCACGGGAGTAATAAGTTTGTCCATCTTGGCATCGGTCAGTGTAAGCTGTGCGCCGCCCTGCAGCTCCACATAGCTGTATGACTGTGGCTGCTGCTTGTCGGCTTGCTGCGCCGCAACCGTACACGACATCATTATGCCGAGTGCCGTTGCAAGGGTAATCCTTTTGTTTTGCATGAGTCTAATGTTTTTATTGTTTGTTGTTTTTAGGTTTTATATTGCATAGAAAGGGTAGCCATAAATGAGGGTTTTGTATATGCCCAACCTTAAAGTCGATGTCTTACCTTATGCAAAGATAGTACTAATTGTGTTAATAAGCAACTGGAAAACAACAAATTCTACAACTTTGTCGCACAAATCCAATGCAATGTTCTAATTAACACGATGCGGTACTTCCATGAAACTCAACAGCCTTTGTGCGTCATGATGTCGAGTACCATGTCGTCAGTGGCGCGCATTGCGTCGGCGCCTATGGAGGTCAGGTTGCGTATGCTGCGGTCAACGTCGTCGTCGATTATGCCCTCGGCACTGCTTACGCACTTGCCTTCCATGGACAACAGAGCTGACAGCACCGCCGTTGAAACGCCTGACGATATCTTAAGCGAGCAACTGGGTTTTGCACCGTCGCAAATCATGCCCGTAAGGTTGGCTATCATGTTCTTCACCGAATGGCATATCCGTCCGTAGTCGCCTCCCATGAGGTATGTGATGCCGCAACTGCTTCCTATGGACGCCACCACGCATCCGCACAGAGCCGACAGTTTGCCGAGGTTCTGCTTAATGTATATGGCCGTAAGGTGGCTCATGGTCAGCGCACGTATCAGCTCTTCCTCCGTATTCTCGTTCTCTTCCGCATACACGGCCACCGGGTTGGTGGCGCAGATGCCCTGGTTGCCGCTGCCGCTGTTGCTCATTACCGGTATCATCGCCCCTCCCATACGCGCGTCACAGGCCGATGCCGTCTTTGCAATGATATGTGAAAAAATGCTTTTGCCGAAGATACCCTGGCTCAACGGGCGGTCGATGGTCTTTCCGAGGTTGTGTCCGTAGTTGCCCTTCAGCGCTTTGGCCGCCGCTTGCATGTTGTAGTCTCTGGTTTCCAGAATGAACGCTATTTCCTTGAGCGGCGTTGTAGTGGCGTAATCATAGACCATGCGAAGGTTCAGCCTTATCTCCTCGTCGTCCTCACCGTCACTTCCACCGCTTTGGCGGTCAAGTATTGCATTGCCGTTGGCGGAGATATGCACGAAATAGGTGTGGCCGCCGGATATTACAGCCTTGGCTTGGTCGCTTCCTGCACGGCATATCACCTCAACATACAGTTTTTCCGTAATGTCTTTCTTCAGGTTTATGTGTATGCGTTTGCCGTCCACATAGTCCTTTCCGGCCTGCAGAGCTTCGGGAGTGAGGTCTTTGAGCACTTCAAGTTCATATTCCGACTTGCCTATGAGTGCGCCCAAGGCTATCGCGATGGGTAAGCCTGTCATGCCGGTGCCCGGTATGCCCACGCCCATCGCATTCTTCAGTATGTTGCCGCTTAGATATACGTCTATGCTTTCCGGCGTTTTGCCCAACACTTCAGCCGCTTTAGCCGTGCACAGAGCCACCGCCATAGGTTCTGTGCATCCTATGGCCGGCACAACCTCCTTGTCTATAAGTTTCCTTATGGCCTTTCTTTGCCTCTCGTCAAGCATTGTCACTTGGATTTTTGGTAGTTGTCCAGTCCTTTCTGCAAGAAATCTACATACTGGGCGATGTCCTCGTCATACGAACGGCTACCGTTGAGCGGTTTGCCATGGTTGTCAAGCAACACATAGAAAGGCTGCGTGTTGGCCCCGACCTTGGTTCTTTGCAGATAGCTCCACTTGTCGCCCACGGTGCGCAGAGTCCTTTGCTGGCCGTTCTCCACCACTTTCATCGGTTCTTTCAGCGGAGTCTTGTCGTCAACATACAGCGATATGAGCACATACTTGTCGTTGAGCATGTCAGCCACCTTGGGATCAG
The DNA here is from genome assembly GCA_963590445.1 of Lachnospiraceae bacterium. GTDB lineage: Bacteria > Bacteroidota > Bacteroidia > Bacteroidales > Bacteroidaceae > Prevotella. The sequence goes on from CAVAPI010000117.1 coordinate 3,932, forward strand.
TCCATACGGCGGCCTCCATCTTGCGGCAGTTCACGCAACCGAAACCTGTGAAGTCCACCATTGCCGGCTTGCCCTGAGCCGCTGCGGCAGCCATACCTTGGTCATAGTCGGTGTATTTTGCCTCAACCGACTGTTTGTGAAGGTTGAAGTCCTGAGTGTTCATCGGCGGAGCAAAGGCACTTATGGCCTTGAGCGGTGCGCCCCAAAGGCCCGGTATCATGTATATGGCAAAGGCAAGCGAAACCATTGCGAGGAAGAATTGCGGCACGTTGGTGCGGTGCTCCGGGTCGTCATGCGGGAACTTGAGCCAGCCGAGCAGGTAGATGCCGAGCAGCGCGAAGATGACTATCCACAGCGATACGAACACTTCGCGGTCGAGCAGATGCCATCCGTAGGCCAAATCAGCCACAGACAGGAACTTCAGGGCAAAGGCCAACTCTATGAAACCGAGCACAACCTTGACCACATTCATCCATCCGCCTGACTTCGGAGCAGACTTGAGCAAGCTCGGGAACATCGCAAACAGAGTGAAAGGTATGGCCAAGGCTATGGCAAAGCCGAGCATGCCGAGCGTAGGGCCTACGATATTGCCCTGCGTGGATACCGCCACGAGCAGGAAACCGATGATCGGGCCGGTGCAGGAGAACGAAACGAGCGTAAGCGTAAAGGCCATCAGGAAGATGCTGAGCATGCCGCTCGTGGACTCAGACTTCTGGTCTATCTTGTTGCTCCACGACGACGGCAGAGTTATCTCAAACGCTCCGAAAAACGAAGCGGCAAACACCACAAGGAGCAGGCAGAACAGAATGTTGAACACAGCATTGGTTGACAGGGCGTTGAGCGCACTTGCGCCAAACAGCAGCGTCACCACGAGTCCCAAAACAACGTATATCACAACAATCGAAGCTCCGTATATAGCCGCCTCACGTATGGCTTTGCCCCTATCCTTGTTGCGCTTCAGGAAGAAGCTCACCGTCATGGGGATGATAGGCCAAACGCACGGTGTGAGCAAAGCGAGGAAACCGCCGGCCAAACCGGCGAGGAAGATGTACAGAAGCGAGTTGTCGGCAGCCTTGTCGTCAAAGGCGTTAAG
>CAVAPI010000118.1:0-3159 GCA_963590445.1 Lachnospiraceae bacterium
CAATACGCATAGTGGAGCTTGACAAGGCTTCGGCCTCGGTAAAGAAAGAGCTGGCCAAGGACGGAATTAATGTGGAAGAACTGGCGGGGAAGACCGACGGTTTCAGCCTTTCGGTCATAGGAAACCAGATAACCGTGGTGGGAAAGAACGGCAGGGGAACGGCCTACGGACTGCTCGAACTGTCGCGCATGGCCGGCGTTGACCCGTGGATATGGTGGGGAGACGTGAAGCCGGAGCGGCGCAACCGCCTCGTGATCGACAGCGGTTTCAGCACAATGCAGGGGGCTTCGGTGGAATACCGTGGCATTTTCATCAACGATGAGGACTGGAGTCTGCGCCCGTGGAGCTACGGTACATACGACAAGGCAGCCTTCGGCACCATCGGACGCAACACCTACCGCCGCGTTTTCCAGCTGCTCATGCGTCTCAGAGCCAACGCTATCTGGCCGGGGATGCACACCGGGACCACCGCATTCTTCAAGATACAGGGCGCAAAGGCTGTGGCCGACAGCTGCGGCATAGCCATCGGCTCGTCGCACTGCGAGCCTTTGCTGCGCAACAACGTGGACGAATGGAACGAGAAGGAGCGCGGACGGTTCAACTATATCACCAACAAAGAGGGCGTGCAGAGCTACTGGACGGAGCGTCTCAAGGAGGTTAAAGGCTCTACGGGCGGCAATATGTTCACCATAGGTATGCGCGGCATACACGACGGATCGATGGAAGGCGTGAAGACAATGACCGAGAAATTCAACGCCCTTCAGCAGGTTATCGACGACCAGCAGCAGCTTATCGGCAAGTATGTGGGCGACCCGTCGAAGCAGATGCAGGTGTTCATACCATATAAAGAGGTGCTGCAGATATACGAGAAGGGTCTGAAAGTGCCCGACTACGTGACTCTGATGTGGTGCGACGACAACTACGGCTACATGACCCGCCTCTCCAATGCCGAGGAACAAAGGCGCAGCGGTGGCGGAGGCGTGTATTACCACCTCAGCTACTGGGGCAGGCCACACGACTACCTTTGGTTAGCAGCCACGCAGCCGGGCCTGGTGTACAACGAGATGCGGGCTGCCTACGACCACAACGTGCGCAAGCTCTGGATAGTGAACGTCCACGACCCCAAGGTGGCCGGCTATGACCTCGAACTGTTCCTCGACATGGCTTGGAACATCGACTGCGTGAGCGCATCCACCCTCAACCGACACTACCAAAACTGGCTTTGCCGCCTGTTTGGCGACGAGGCAGGGAAGAAACTGTTCCCCGCAATGCACGAATACTACCGCCTTTGCGGCGAGCGGAGGCCGGAGTTCATGGGCTGGAGCCAGGTTGAGCTTGACAAAAAGACCTATCCGCGCGGACTTAGTCCTGCCGCCGACACCGAGTTCTCCACCTCCGAGTTCGGCAACGAGCTGGACCGCTATCTCGAAAGCTACGCCGCCGTGGCCAAAACCGTAAAGGATGTGGAGGCTATAGTGCGCCCCGAACTGAAGGATGCCTACTTTGCAGCCATCAAATATCCCGTACTTGCCTCTGACGCCCACGCCAGAAAGATGCTCGAAGCACAGCGCGCACGGTCGCTCATGCAGGGCAGCAACACGCTCAAGGGTATGTTTGACTACAACGAACGCCTCTTCACCGCCACGGCAAAGAGCCAGAAAGCCTACCAGGAGGTGCGCTCGCTCACCGAATACTACAACGACACGATGGCCGGAGGCAAGTGGAAAAGGTCTATGAACATGCGGCCTCGCGACCTGCCGGTGTTCCTTTCACCTTCGCTTCCCACACTTCTCACCGACAAGGAGGTGGACAGGTATGTGGCAAAAGCCCCGAAAGGCGAAGCCCACCCGCTGAAAACCGACGGCACAATAGCCCGCAACGCTTGTGAATATCAGCGTGCCACGGCCGGCGCACAGCCCGTGCAGATGCTCGGACACAGCATGAACGCTGTGGCACTGCCCAAGGACGGCGAACTGACATATAGCTTCACCACCGGGAAGGACGGCGATGCAGTGCTCCGCATGGCTCTCATTCCAACACAACCCAACGACAAGGGCGACATAAGGTTCAGCGTAAGCGTTGACGGAGCCGAGCCTGAGGTGTTCTCGCTCAAAGAACCGTTCCGCTCGGAGCGATGGAAAACAAACGTATTGCGCGGCCAGGCTGTGCGCGAACTGAAGCTCGACGGCCTCAAAGCCGGCAACCACTCGCTCGCAATCAAGGCTCTGGACAACCATATAGTGGTGGACCAGTGGATGATAGACTACAAACCGGGACGGAAGTTCTACCTTTTCCCTGTGAAAGAGTAAAGAACTAAGCGATGAGGAGTGAGGATTTAACGGCAACAAGCCTATCATTATGCTGAGAAGACTATTATCATTGGTGATGCTCGCCGGTGCGTTGACGGCGGCAGGGCAGCAGACGGAGACCATTTACCTGTCGGGACACGACACCGACGATGCCGTCCAGTGGGACTTTCTATGCTCCAAAGGCATGAAGAGCGGGCGGTGGAGCAAGATTAAAGTGCCGTCGTGCTGGGAACAACAGGGCTTCGGCGAATATACCTACGGCCGCTACTACAAGAAGAAGGACGGCAGGGTGAGCGACGAGACTGGGCTTTACCGCCGCTCGTTCACCGTTCCGTCGTCGTGGAGCGGCAGGAAAGTGGAGCTGGTGTTTGAAGGAGTGATGACCGATGCCACCGTTACCGTCAACGGACAGTCGGCCGGCGACACTCATCGTGGCGGTTTCACTCCGTTCAGCTACGACGTTTCGCAACTGTTGCAGTACGGCAAGAAGAAAAACACCATTGAGGTTAGCGTGGCCAAACAGTCGGCTGACAAGTCGGTTAACGCTGCCGAGCGGCGCGCCGACTGGTGGCTTTTCGGCGGAATATACCGCCCTGTAATGCTCCGCGCACTGCCCAAGACCCACATAGAGCGCACCACCGTTGACGCAAGAGCCGACGGAAGCCTCAACATCGGGCTGTTTGCCGGGGAACTGGGCAACGGTTACACTCTGCAAACCACCGTAAAAGGACTGGGAACGCAGACCACTCCGCTGGCGGCAAAGCCGTTCCAGACTGTGACGACCGCATGGCAAGGAGTGAAACTATGGGACACCGAACACCCGAATATGTATGACGTGACCCTGACACTC
>CAVAPI010000118.1:3492-4782 GCA_963590445.1 Lachnospiraceae bacterium
AAGATACTCAAGGAGATGCTGGCCGCCAACGCCAACCACCCCTGCATATTCGCCTGGGGCAACGGCAACGAGGGCGGTTTCAACCTCGCTCTCGACTCGCTGTTTGGCAAGTACGACCCGCAGCAACGCCATGTGGTACATCCCTGGGCAATGTTTGACGGTGTGGACGCCCACCACTACCCTGCCTACCAGACCGGTGTGGCTCGCCTGGGCAATGGTTACAATGTGTTTATGCCCACGGAATTTCTGCACAGCCAGTATGACAAGGGCGGCGGAGCCTCGCTTCAGGAGTACTGGGAGGCTTGGGGGCGCAATCCGCTCTTTGCCGGTGGCTTCATCTGGGCGTGGGCTGACGAAGGCGTGATGCGCACTGACCGCAGCGGAGCCATTGATACCGACGGCGGAAACGCCCCGGACGGCGTAGTGGGTCCGCACCGCGAGAAGGAAGGAAGCTGGTTTGCCATACGCGATGTGTGGTCGCCAATACAGATTAGTCCGCTTGCCGTGCGCCCCGGATGGGACGGACGCATGACCGTAACCAACCGTTTCCTGTTCTCAAGTCTAAGCTCCGCTACCTTTATATATAAGGTATTGGCGTGCCCGTCGCCGCTTTCCGCCGGAAAGGCAGAGGCAAAGACCATCGCCGAAGGACGGGTAAGCGTGCCCGATGCGGCTCCGGGCGAGAGTGCTGTGGCGCATATTGCCCTGCCCGGTGCGGCAAAGGGCGGCGACGTGCTGCAACTTGTGGCCACCGACAGCCACGGCGACACCATCAATGTGTGGACTTGGCCAATGAAATATGCCGACGAATATTTTGCCGCCCACTGCAACGAGGGGCAAAAGAGTGCGGCCAAAGCTCCGGCAACCGTCGAAGGAACGGTGCTCACTGGCGGCAATGGCATCAAGACCACGTTCGATTCTGCAACGGGAATGTTGGTTTCGGTAACGTCGGGCGGCAGGGAAATACCTTTCAACAACGGCCCTCTGTCCGTGGGAATGAAGGCTCGGCTTAAGTCAATAGCCGCACGGCAGGACGGCAACGACGCCCTGCTCACCATGAAATACACTGGAGCCATTGACTCGATAGTGTGGCGAATGACCGCCGGCGGACTGCTCGGCATGGATGCAGTGGTGCTTAACCGCCGCGACGGAGGCGGTTTCGAAGGCGAGTTCTTCGACAAGGAAGTGCGCAACCTCGGCTTCTCGTTCTCCTATCCCGAGCAGTCGGCCAAGGGAATGAGGTGGCTTGGGCGCGGCCCTTACCGCGTTTGGCGCAACCGTCAGCAGGGC
>CAVAPI010000119.1:0-2602 GCA_963590445.1 Lachnospiraceae bacterium
TAGGCGGTGAAGCCGAAGCCGTAGCCGAACTGCTCTATGAAGACGCACAGGTTGACGGTCAGCAACGAGTGGTCTTGCACCTGACTGAGATAGACAAACGTGAGGCAAGTGAGCGACATGCTCCACGCCATAGGCCAGAGCCACTTCTTCAAACCGCCCATAGCCGCCGCGATACCGCCGATGATGCCGCCGGCGGTGAGGCCGATTACGCCCACCGTACCATAGACCCAGCCCACCTCTTCGGTGGAGAGACCGAGTCCGCCCTTGTCGGTTGGGTCGAGCAGGAAGGGGCTTATCAGTTTGACAAGCTGCGCTTCGGGCAGCCTGTACAGCAGCATGAAGAGCAGCGCAGTGCCGATGTGCTTCTTGCGGAAGAAGCTCTTGAACGTGGCTACGAAGTCTTTCCAGATGTCTCCCGCACCGCTTCCGCCCACGGAATGGTCGCTCTGCGGTTTGGGCAGTGCCCAGTTGTGATAGACGGAGATAAGGAGAAAGAACACGGACAGTATGGCGAACACTGTTGTCCAGGCCAGTGGTATGTTTCCGCCGCTGCTTGTCTCTATGTGTCCGGCCAGTATGACGAGCAGACCTTGGCCCACCACGGTTGCTATGCGGTAGAACGTGCTCCTTATCCCCACGTTGTACGACTGCTGATGCTCCGTGAGAGCGTGCATATAGAAGCCGTCTGCGGCTATGTCGTGGGTGGCTGAGGTGAAGGCAACCAGCCAGAAAAAGCCTAAAGTGAGCCTGAAAAACAAGGTTGTCTGTATGGTCAGCGCTATGCCGGCGAGGGCTATGGCGAGTGCAACCTGCATGGCGAGCACCCACCACCGCTTCGTTTTCAGTATGTCAACAAACGGACTCCACAGCGGTTTGATTATCCACGGCAGGTAGAGCCAGCCGGTGTAGAGGGCTATGTCGGTGTTTGAAATGCCCAAACGCTTGTACATCGTGACCGAAATGGTCATTACCGTCACATAGGGCAGACCTTCGGCGAAGTATAGTGAGGGCACCCACGCCCACGGACTTCTGTTCTTTCGCATCTTGTCTTTATTGTCTGTATATGCCAAACGCACCGTTTACGGGTCGCAAATGCCCGGTTTGCGTATGCCAAATGCACCGTTTACGAGTCGTAAAAGGCCTGTTTGCGATGGCGAAATGCCATAGTTGCGACAGGCGTACCCCCCGTTTGCGGATGTTATACACATTGTTATATATATAGTTTCTTGATGTCTGCGCCACGGTAGTAGTGCAGCAGTATGCGGTCGTAGCCGTATCCCTGCTCGCCCATCACGGCAGCTCCTATCTGACAGAGACCCACTCCGTGACCCCAACCGGCTCCTGTGAGCACGAAACGCTCCGGGAGTCCGTCCTTGGAGCCTTCCTTGTCCACCACAAATGCGCTGCTGTAGAGGTGGCTCTTGCTCAGAGTACGCCTTATTTCCAGCTCTTTGCCTATGGTGAGCGTGGCCTTTGTGCCCACTATCTTCAGTCGGCAGATGCGGCCGCTCTTGCCTCTTTCCACAGGAACGAGGTCAACTATTCCCCCGAAGTCGGTACCAGTCTTCTCCTTGATTAGGGCTGCAAGCTCCTCCTGAGTGTAGGTTACGTGCCACCGGTAGAAGTCCGGCGTTTCCTGGTCGTAGTCGTTGAGCACCTGCGAAAGCACCTTTCTGTCGCTTGTGTTGCAGAACGAGTCGGGTGCGGAGCGTATCCACTCCTCGGCGTTGGCCTCTTCGGTCAGGTCGTGAGGCATGGTTCCAGTGCCGTCGCGCACCGCTATCAGGTATGGCTTGGGCGTGTTTTCCCAGCAATACTGGAACTCCTCGGTCACACCTCCGCAACATTTGCTGAAGCGGGCGTCGCATATCTCGTCGTCATAGGCCAACACCTGGCCGCGTGTGGCTCTCACAGCGTCGGCCACCTGCCGGCTGCTTGCCTTCGTTATGCCCTGATAGCGTTGGCAGTGGTCGTCTGCGCACACGTCAAATATGGTGTGGTCCTCCCTGTCGTACCACCTTATTATCTCGTTTTCGTGCTTTATGAATGAGAAAAAGTTGTTCTGGCCGTCGTGCATGCGCCGCCTTTTCTCCATTTGGGCAAGCAGCCAGCTGCGCGAAATCACGGCGTGAGCCTTGAGAAACTCGGCAGATGAGGTGGCTTTCATCTCGCTTGAGATTACGCTGATGAGGTATTTTTCCACCGGGAGCTGGTTTATTGCCGTTATCATGTCGGCCTCCACCACCAGACGGAGCGTGCCGTTGAACACCTGCGTCTCGCGCCTTTCCCAATGGAAGTTCACTCCTATCGTCACGTCGTGCAGCGAGAACGAAGCGTCAGGCTGCTGGGGCGTGAACGTAAGTTCGCGGTATTGGTTGCCTCTCCACAGTATTCCGCCTTCGTTAAGCTCCACGGTCTGCTCGCCTTCTATGGTCTCTCCTTTGGCCGAATAGGGCGAATTTAGGGCAAACTTGATGCTCTTGCCACTCACGATGCCCACCGACACTTCCGGTTCCTTGCCCTTCTTTGAAGTGTGGTGGCCGTCCTTGTCCGCCTGTTTCAGCCGGGTTATGATGGCTCCGGCCTCCTCTTCCGCCACCGA
>CAVAPI010000119.1:3074-4750 GCA_963590445.1 Lachnospiraceae bacterium
TGGGGGCCGTTGTAGAACACGGTCAGCAGCGGATAGGCTTCCAACAGGCGGTAAATCTCCGCCAGATTGTTGCCGTTGCCGCATATTCTCTGCGGCTCGTGGCGCAGGGTAGGTATGGTTAAGTGTGCCGGCAGAATGGGGTAGGGGTTCACCAGCAGCTCGTGATGAGTGCCGGCAGCCTTCCTCAACTGTCCCTTCGGGCGGTTGTCTGCGCAAAGGAAGCACGGCCTTTGGGCTATTGACTTCTTGTCTATGCTTGCTCCGGTCGACGCGATGCGTGCCGGATTGAACTGTGCGAGCAGCGTTATCGTGTCGCAGTTCAGTTCTTTTGTCTCCACGTCCAGCAGGTCTCTGTATCTTGACCGTGCCTCTGGCCACGTTTCCATCTGGCGGTCGAAGAAGCGCATCAGCTGGTCGCCGTCCGTCTGGTCGGCTTTTCCTGCGAGCATCCTGCGGCGAGCCTCAATCTCAAGCGTGCGCAGACGGTCCTTGTAGAGGTTGTTGGCGTTCACTTTCTCCACCGAAAGGGCTGCGTCGCTGTTGCCTTGCCAGCGGCGGCAGAGGTACAGTTCATCATAAATGCGCCCTATGCGGTAGTGGCGGGAGAACATCAGCCCCAGCGCATAGTCCTCGCCGTAGCTCGTGTTGGGCAGCTGTATCTGCCTTAGCAGGGGTGTGAAGAAAGCTCGTGGCGCACCCAGACCGTTTATGCGCAGGGCGTTGTTGGCTCCGTTGGCGTCGCTCCACTCCCTGTGGTCTATGAGTCCCGGGGGCAAAGTGTTGAGGTTGAAGTCGCACATGCGGTAGGACCCCACCACCATGGCGGCTTTTTGCTTGTGGAAAGCGTTTACTATTGTTTGCAGCGTGTGGGGCGAACTGTACAGGTCGTCGCTGTCCAGCTGCACCGCAAAGCGTCCGCAGCGGCTGTCGTTGACGGCTCTGTTCCAGCATCCGCCTATGCCCAAGTCTGTGCGTTCGGGCACTATGTGTATCAGTCGTGGGTCGCTTATCTCTTCCAGAATCTCGGTTGTGCGGTCGGTGGAGTGGTTGTCCACAACGACAACGTTGAACTTGAAGTCCGCCACCTGTCCCAATGCACTCTCCACGGCGTCCTTTATGGTCTTCTCCCTGTTTCTCACGGGTATGATGACCGACGCTTCCACTTCAAAGTCCTGCTCGTTGAAGTCTGGCGTGTGATAGTGCGACGTGTCTATGCGTGCCTCGATGGCTTCCAGATGCGCCGTGGCAGCCTGTTCCATCTCCACCTGTACCTCGCGGTTGGAGGGGTTCACGTAGTCAAACTGCTTCTCTCCGCTTGCCCTTGTGTCGGTCTCTTCCTCTGTGTAGAGAAACTCGTTGAGGTGGAATATGCGGCCTTGGCGGCTTAGAAAAAGGCGCAGGTCGTACAGTCCGGCATACTGGTAGTTGGTGCGGTTCTCCTGCGTTGCATAGCTGTGGAGCAGACTTGACCTTACCAGAAGCACCGAACCGAAGTCGAAATCATCCCGAATGCTTCCCTCCTGATAGTCTATCGTAGGGTGCTGACTGCGCTCTCCGCCGGCCACGGTGTATCGGTCGGCATACACAAGTGCCGCATTTGCATCTTCAGCCACGCGCACCAGTCGCTCAAGGGCAGTCTCTCCGAGGGTTATCTGTACGGGCTTCGTCACTATCAT
>CAVAPI010000120.1:0-4365 GCA_963590445.1 Lachnospiraceae bacterium
TAAGAAAAACGTCGGTTGGCGGAACCGTCTGCGCATGACTGTCTCTTCAAGAGCTAACCTAATTATGGACTCAAAACGGATTTTGGATTTCCTGCGCGCCGTAGTGGCCAACAACAACAGGCCGTGGTTTGCGGAGCACAAGGACGAATACATGGCCGCAAAGGCCGAGTTTGAACGCGGTGTCGCCCAAGCCATAGAACGCATTTCAGGCTTTGACGCTACCATTGCCCACATTGCGGTGAAAGACGCCACCTACCGTTTCTATCGTGACACGCGTTTCTCTCCCGACAAGTCTCCCTACAAGAACCACATGGGAGCCTACATCGCCGCACACGGCAAGAAAGCGCTTCACGGAGGCTACTATCTGCACCTTGAACCCGACCATTGCCTGTTGGCGTGCGGCAACTATTGGCTTCCTACCAACATTCTCAACTCCTGCCGCAACGAGATAATGGCCAATACCGGCCGTTGGCTCGAATGTGTGCAGTCTGACGAGTTCCTTAAATACTATGGCGCCTGCGACAGTGCCAAGTGGGACGACCGGCAAGGCTTCGGTCTGGAACGGTTGAAGACATGTCCGTCGGGCTTTCCGCGCGATTATGAGCACATAAGTTACTTGCGCATGAAGGACTATTGCTGCTGGCATCATGTGAGTGAAGACTTCTTCATGGACGGCAAGTGGCTCGACACGATGGAAAAGGCGTTCAAAGCAGCCAAGCCGATGATGGACTTCATCAACGAAGTCATTGACGACTACGAATGAAAACTGCGGCGATTCCGTGGAGTAGCCTTGGCGGATATTCGGCGTAACCGTGACAAACAGAAATCGGAACATCGCATTATTTACATACATCATTTACATACATCAAAGACTAACTATTATGCTTAAACAACTATTCCTATTGTCTGCTCTGCTGTGCCCTGCGGTCATGCCTGCCGACGCTTTGGCCAAGCAAACCAAGGGAGTGACAAAGCCTGTGTGGCAAGATCCTGAGGTCAACGAGCAGAACCGCGCGCCTCGTCGCGCCAGTTTCTTCGCCTTCGAAAGCCGCAGCTTGGCGTCAAAGGGCGACAAAAGCGTCTCGAAACGCTACCTCTCGATGGAGGGAAAGTGGAAATTCCACTTCGCCAAAAACTACAATGAGAGACCACAAGGCTTCTACAAAACCGACTTCAACGACGGGCAATGGGTGGATTTTCCCGTGCCCGGACTAATGGAAATAAACGGTTACGGTGACAGAACTTACCGAAATTCGGGCTACGCCTGGTCAACTACCTTCAAGAGCAACCCGCCTTTCATCAGCGAAACCAACAACTATACGGGTTCGTACCGCCGCACTTTCGACCTTCCGGCGGGATGGAAAGGCGAGAAGATATACCTGCATGTGGGTTCAGCAACGAGCAATCTCATGCTTTGGATCAATGGAAAGTACGTAGGATACAGCGAGGACAGCAAGGTGGCTGCCGAGTTTGACGTAACCAAATACCTCAAATCCGGCCGAAATCTGATTGCCATGCAGGTGATGAGATGGTGCGACGGCTCCTATTTGGAGGACCAAGACTTCTGGCGTTTCACCGGAATAGCGCGCGAAGTCTATCTCTACGCCCGTCCCGTGAGCCACCTTTCCGACATAAAGATAACGCAAGACCTGACCGAAGGCTACACCACAGGCAGCCTGACATACAACATAACCACCGCAACGGCCAAGGGCGCTACGCTCGATGTGGAACTTCTTGACGCTGAAGGACGGCAGGTGGCCGGTGCAAAGGACGTGGATGCCGCGTCCGGAAAAGGCGCATTGACGGTGAAAAACGCAAAGGCTTGGACGGCAGAGACTCCCTATCTGTACTCTCTCTATATCACTTTGAAGCGCAGAGGTGAGACTCTTGATGTTGTAAGACAGATGGTTGGTTTCCGCAACGTCAAGATAGACGGCGGCCAACTGCTCGTCAACGGCAAGCCGGTGCTGATAAAAGGTGTGAACAGACACGAACTTGATCCTGACGGAGGCTATGTCGTGAGCGTTGAGCGTATGATAGAGGACATAAAGACAATGAAGAGCCTCAACATCAACGCCGTCCGCACTTGCCATTACCCTGACGATCCGAGGTGGTACGACTTGTGCGACAAGTACGGACTGTATGTCACAGCAGAGGCAAACATAGAGTCGCATGGTATGGGTTATGGCGACAAGACTTTGGCCAAACGTCCGGACTTTGCCAAAGCCCATCTTGAGCGCAACCAGGCCAATGTGTCGCTGTTCAGAAACCATCCTTCCATAATTGTGTGGAGCCTTGGCAACGAAGCCGGATACGGACCTAACTTCGAGAAGGCCTACGACTGGGTGAAGCAGAGCGACAACACTCGCCCCGTACAGTACGAACAGGCAGGGCAAAACGGCAAGACCGACATCTTCTGCCCGATGTATTACGACTACAAACGCTGCGAGCAATATGCCCAAAACGACAATCAGCGTCCGCTTATTCAGTGCGAATACGCTCACGCAATGGGCAACTCCATGGGCGGATTCAAGGAATATTGGGATCTCGTGCGCAAGTATCCAAAGTATCAGGGCGGCTATATCTGGGACTTCGCCGACCAAGGGCTGCGTGACAAAAGCCCCGTTACGGGCAGGGAAATATTCACTTACGGCGGCGACTATGGCCGCTATCCTGCCAGCGACTACAACTTCAACTGCAACGGTATCATCGCTCCAGACCGCCGTCTGAACCCTCACGCACATGAAGTGCAGTACTACTACCAGAACGTTTGGGTGGAAAACAAGGACATAAGCCAAGGAGTCTTTGAGGTTTACAACGAGAATTTCTTCAAGACACTTGACGATTTGGCTTTGCAAGTGGAGCTTGTGGCAGGCAACAACAAACGGACTGTCAGCGTGCAACTGCCGTCTGTGCAACCGCAAGAGCGCAAGACTGTGGCCAGCGGTGAGTTGAAAGCTGCGGCTGAACAACTGGCTAAGGACAATCCTGACTGTGAATTGCTGGCCAACTTCAGTTTCGTTACTAAGGAGGAACAGCCGCTCGTGAGCAAAGGACAGTGCATGGCGCGCCAACAGTTTGTGCTCCGTCCATACACATTCCCTACCGTTGCGTCGTTTACCAAGGCCGCCGCAACGCCAAAGACGCCAGTTCCCGAGAGGCATGAAACCGTTTCGTGCATCGTCTTGTCGGCCAACGGCACTGACGTAACCATCGGCAAGCAGTCGGGACTGGTTGACTATCTCGACGTGAACGGCCAGCCCATGCTCGTTGACCGCCGCAGTATTGCTCCCGAATTTTGGCGTGCTCCCACCGACAACGACTATGGCGCAAGGCTTCAGAAGAAGAACGGCGTGTGGAAACAGCCCGAAATGAAGCTCAAAACTCTGACCGATACCGTGGCTGACGGTTGCCGTAGCGTCAAGGCTGTGTTCGACATGCCGTCGGCAAAGGCTGAACTTACCGTGACATACACGCTCAACACGAAGGGAGAACTTGTGGTGAACCAGCGCATGACAGCCGACAAGGAGGCCAAGATGCCTGACATGTTCCGCTTCGGCATGCAGTTGCAGATGCCAAAGGCTTATGACCGCATAAACTATTATGGCCGCGGACCTGTGGAAAACTATTCTGACCGCAAGTCCAGCCAGTTCATCATCAACGAAGACACCGACATTGCCGGACAGTATTTCCCCTACGTACGTCCGCAGGAGAGCGGCAACCACACCGACATCCGTTCGTTTGCCGTCTACAGCAAGGCCTCCGGCACAGGCTTGGAGTTTGTGTCAGATGCTCCGATGGAGTGCAGCGCGCTCAACTATCTGGTGGAAGACCTTGACGACGGCGACGTGAAAGAGCATGTTTGGGGACATCACAGCGGCGACCTCGTGCCTCGCAACCTTGCCCAGGTACACATCCAGAAGGCGCAGAGCGGACTCGGTTGTGTCAACAGTTGGGGAGCCGTGCCGTTGCGACAGTATCGTCTGCCCTACGGCGATTATGATTTCACGTTTGTCATCAAACCATTCAAGAAGAATTGAAACGGTTAATATACACGATAATAGCGGCGCTGGTGGTGCCGCTATTGTCTTTTTCCCAAACTGACAGTTCCGCTTACTCCGTGGCTAAAGTCCACCGGCAGCAGTCGTTCGGGCGGTCTGTGCCTCACGGTGACTACAGCGGCATAGCCTATATGGGCAACGAACGCTATGCTGTGGTCAGCGACAAGTCGGCCACTGACGGCTTTTTCGTCTTCCACATAGTCATTGACAGCATCTCCGGACGCATCAAAAGTGTTGAAAACGAGGGATTCCGCACGGCGGCATCGCCCAACCGCGACCAGGAGGGCGTGGCCTATGTGCCCGA
>CAVAPI010000121.1:0-4360 GCA_963590445.1 Lachnospiraceae bacterium
TTACCGACACCATTTCGGTGGATGCCAACGAACGCTACATCTATTACACCGTGCGCGGCGTGAACTATGACAACAACACGGGTTACAACTCGGACACGCTCCGTGTGCTGCGCCCCAATACCGGTGCGCCCACGCGCGCCTACCTCGACTCAGCGTGGACCGACACCAGCCGCATACACCTCCGCTGGATAGGCGGTGCCGACGAGATCATCAAGGAGCACCGCGTGTTCCGCCGCAAGGCGGGCGTTAAGGAGTGGACGCTGATAAAGGTGTTCGACGGCGATTCGGTGACGGCCAACAATCATGTCATTGCCCTTGACGATGAGCCGGGCGGCACGCTCAACCAGCGTTGGGAGTATGCCGTCGAGACGTTCAGCTTCTGGGACATCGGGTCGGGCTTGACGCCTGTCTATTCGGGCAAACTGCGATACAGCAACGTGGTCAACGTGCCCATACGGCTGTTGGGCGACTACGACAAGGACAAGCGCAAGACCAAACTGGCATGGGACACGGGCAAGATGCCCACGGACGCGCCTTATTTCTTCTGCGTGTACAGGAAGGGTGCCGGCGACAAGTCGTTTGTCTACATCACCGACAGTCCGAGCGGCTCACCCTATTACACCGACGGGCTGACAGATCCCGGCGAGACGGCCGAGTATTATGTCTCGGTGCGCTTCAGGGACGGACGCGCCACGCCGCCTTCCAACATCGTAGCCGTGACCGTTCCCGAGCGAACCGACACGGAAAAAACAACCCACTAACAACTCTTCCTCTATGAAACATATCATCTGGTCGTTACTGTTTGCCTTTGCGCTGGTGTCGTGCGGCGACTTCTATACGTTCAACGAGGAGCCCGACGAGTGGACCGGCGTGACCATGAAGGCGGCCAACGATTCCGCCTTCGTGATGGTGGGCGACTCCATGCCGCTGCGAGCGGAGTTCGCGCCCTATAACCCCAACGAAAGTCCGGTGTTCTGGATGACGGGCGATCCCTATGCCGTCATACGCAACGACACGCTCGTGGCGCAGTCGGCGGGCGAGTGCAGCGTGGTGGCGATAGGCGGGTCGGGCCGCCTGTCGGACACCTGCTCCGTAACCGTGATCGACCGCTGGGACAACATCGACTACAGCCACAGCGCACCCACCGACATGGTGGTCTATGCCAAGATAAGCGTAGGCGGTGCTTCGTGGATGCCCGACTCGCTGCCCGTGGCGGCAGTGGTGCGCGGTAAGGTGGCAGGCGTGGCGGTCAGGAAACGTTTTCTCGACACCGACTATGCGCTGATACGTATATGGGCGCAGGCCGATGCCGAAGACGAACCGGTAACCTTTGTGTGCTATGACCGTCGCAAATTCCGCCTCTACAAGGCGGCTCAATGTCCCGGATATACGGCGACGCAGGCCTTGGGCACATTGTCCAGCCTGTATGCCCTGTCGTTTTAAAAAGCCGAAAACATTCCCCCTCTGAGAGACAACTTCCCCAGACCATGATTTTGGTCTTATGGGCGAAGCCTGTTGTCTATATTGTCTCTATTGTCGTTAGAATAAAAATCATTCTGATTACTTACTTGTGTCCGAAAAGATAGCGGCGAGCCCCCTGCGCTATAACATGTTGACCCAATGGGACTTATTGTAGAGGCTTTGCCAGTCGTCGAGGGCGAAAAATATTGCCATTTGCCGTTACGTTAGAATGGCGTTCCCGTTCTAACGTAACGGCATTGCCATTCTAACGTAACGGCAACGCCGTTCTAACGTGACGGCGAAACGCCGCCAAAACTGCCTTGAAATGACTGCGGAAGAGAGGCTTTTATGTCTTTGCGCGGTTTCCCCATTCATGTTGAGGAGTCAATATGCGAATAGAGAATCAAAGAATGTCATTTGCTTATTAAAAATCAAAGAAAAATATTTGTTTCTTTGAAAGAAAAGTGTTTTCTTTGCATCGTTTAAAGCAAACGTATATGATAAAAGGTGTAATTACAGGTGATTTAGTAAACTCTTCCAAAATTGCTCCAAAATGGAGGAAGACCTTGGTGGATGTCCTTAAAGCATGCGCAGAAGACTTTGAGCCCAATGCTTTTGTAAAGATAGAAATGTACAGAGGGGACAGTTTTCAAGCCATTGTTAGCAAGCCTGAAAGAACCTTGGCTGTAGCAATAGCACTGAGAGCGAAACTTCGGGGGGCTACCCCAAAGGGGTGCGATATTTGGGATGCTAGAATATCAATCGGTCTTGGTGAAATATCTTTTGAAAGTGATAATATTCTCACAAGTGACGGAGAAGCATTCAGATTGTCCGGGCGGGCTTTCGACAGTATCGGTAAAAGGAGATTGTGCATATCCACTCCATGGGCTGACTTTAATGAATCTATTAACCTTGTTACCCGATTTGCTGATGACGTTATTTCGGCGTGGACTGCACGACAGGCTCAGGTGGTGTATCATTCCATCCTTTTCCCGAAAATGCAGAAAGACATGGCGGAGGAATTGGGTATGACACGGCAGAATTTCAATTACCACTGGATAACTTCCAAGTGTCAGCTAATATTAAGTTACATTGAATATTATCAGTCGCTTGTTCTGAAAAACAATCCGTAATATTATGGTTACCTTCATTATACTCATAAAGTTGTTCTGTGCCCATCTGTGTGCAGATTTCCTTTTTCAGACTGACCGAATCAACCATGGCAAACGCATGTCAGGTATGGAAGGTTTGAAATATCAGTTGTTACATTCCATAATACATGCGGTTACAGCATATCTGTTTGTGGCAGATTGGACAAATGTGGTTATTCCTTCTGTGGTCTTTGCAAGTCATCTTGCAATTGATATGGTAAAGTGCAAGTTCTTCAAAGATTCCTTGACTACATTCTTGCTGGACCAACTCTGTCATATCGCTATAATTGCTACATTGTGGTTTGTGCTATATGGTACTGATTTAGATTTGAACTGTTTAGGGAATCGTTGTCTTGAGAGAATGTGGCTGATAGTTACGGCTTATGTCCTGATGCTGAGACCGTCTTCCATTATTTTGAGCCTTTTTTTGAAAAAATGGGTTCCTGAATCATTAGGCACACAGAGTCTGCCTAATGCCGGACAGTGGATAGGCTATATTGAAAGAACCCTTATTTTGACATTTGTTCTTGTTGGTAGTTTTGAAGGTGTAGGTTTTCTTTTGGCTGCTAAGTCTGTATTTCGCTTTGGCGAACTGAGCAAGGCCAAAGAGATTCGTACCACAGAATATGTACTGATAGGTACGCTTGCAAGTTTCACCATTGCCATCTTGTCGGGAATAGCGGTATCAAATTTTTTATTTGATTTTCTGCGTTGAAACGCATTTATGAAGTGATGAGCAACACAGTGACGATGCATAACAGTTTGCTGGAATTGTAGGAGGCCATCTATTTGCACTCTGCCATACCCAAATATTGGTAAATGCGCGTGAGCAGGGTGAGACGGGATGTGTTTTCCGTGAATGTTTCGTAAATTTGTCGTCCTGATCATCAATTCATCTGAAAATGGCAAACGTTTGGATTAGTGCCGGAGGGCTTTTTGGTGCCACGGTAATAGGCAGTGTGCTTGGTTTTTCTATCAAGCAATTGCCGCACAAGTGGAACGATACTGTGCTTGGCTATTGTGCGGGCATCATGCTTGCAGCCTCTACGCTCGGGCTGATAGTGCCGGCCTTTGAAGCTGACACCACACCGTGGTGGGTAATAACAGTCGGGGTAATGGCAGGTGCCTATTTCCTGAACATTCTTGACCTTGTGACTCCGCACCTTCATCACATTACGGGTCTCGACGCTGAAGAGCATCGCCACAACGCCACGCTCAACCATGTAATGCTCTTCGTGATGGCCATAGCCTTGCACAAGTTGCCTGAGGGCATTGCCACCGGGGTGAGCATAACCGAAGGGAGCAACGTGTCCTGGACCGTGAGCATAGGCATTGCCTTGCAAAACATACCCGAGGCAATGGTTATCATAGCCCCGCTGTTGCTTGCCGGTGTTAACAGGTTGCGAACGCTTGCCATTTCCGTCGTCATTGGATTGCTTGAGGTGGCGGGTGTATGGCTGGGCTATGCCTTGGGAAACGTCTCGGACTTCATGCTGCCTGTCATGCTCGGGTTTGCCGGGGGTGCCATGCTATACGTTACAAGCGACGAGATGATTCCTGAAACGCACGCTCACGGCTTTCAGAAACAAGCCACGTATGCGCTGCTGCTTGGATTCCTCACCTTGTTGCTGATAGAGCGGAACGTTTGATAAGAGATAGTTCAAAATAAGTTTATATTGTAAGGTGGATAAGAAAAACGACAATAGAGACAATAGAGACAACTTTTTCAGACCATAATTTTGGTTCTA
>CAVAPI010000122.1:0-4346 GCA_963590445.1 Lachnospiraceae bacterium
AAGAACTACGGCACAAACTACATACTGAGCGACAGCGACTATGTGGTGATTGAGGCCGACGAATTCGACCGTTCGTTCCACTGGCTGCGCCCCTGGATGAGCGTAATCACCGCCACCGACCCCGACCACCTCGACATCTACGGCACAAAAGAGGCGTATCTGGAGAGCTTCCGCAAGTACTCCTCGCTCATACAGCCGGGCGGTGCGCTCATCATACACACCGGCCTGGAAATGCAGGCCGACCTGCAGCCGGGAGTGAAACGCTACGAATACAGCCGCGACAATGGCGACTTCCACGCCGAAAACGTGCGCATAGGCAACGGCGAGATAACCTTTGACTTCGTGTCGCCCATAGAAACGGTGAAGGACATAAGCCTCGGGCAGCCCATACCCATCAACATAGAGAACGGCATCGGCGCCATGGCCATGGCACAGCTGGCCGGATGCACCGCCGAAGAGCTGCGCTGCGGCATGAAGACCTACGGCGGAGTGGACAGGAGGTTCGACTTCAAGCTGAAAAACGACCGCATCGTGTTCCTCAGCGACTATGCCCACCACCCCAAAGAGATATACCAGAGTGCGAAAAGCATACGCGAACTGTATAGGGACAGGCGCATAACCGCCATATTCCAGCCGCACCTCTACACCCGCACGCGCGATTTCTACAAGGATTTCGCCGACAGCCTGAGCCTACTCGACGAGGTGGTGCTCTGCGACATATACCCCGCAAGGGAAAAGCCCATCCCCGGCGTCACGTCGAAGCTCATCTACGACAACCTGAAGCCGGGTGTGGCCAAGGAAATGATACACAAGGACGACGTACTCGCCTTTGTGGAGAGCCACAGCTTCGATGTGCTCGCCGTACTCGGCGCAGGCGACCTCGACAACTACGTGCCACAGATAACCAAGATACTGGAACGCAGATGACATTCGCGTGGAAGAAGACAGCCATAGTGGCGGCCGACGTGGCGATAGCCGCCTATCTGCTGCTCGCCGTCACCGCGTTCAACGAACCTTACGGCAGCGGCGCCGTGTGCTCACAGGTGAAGATAGACATCGGGGACAGCTTCTCCAACGGCTTTCTCAACGCCGGTGAGATAAAGAAAGTGCTGCAGAGCAAGGGCATGTATCCGCTCGGCAAGCCGCTAAGCCAGATAGACACGCGCGCCATCGAGGACTTCCTGCGCAGAAGCCCGTTCGTTGACGACGCGCAATGCTACAAGACAGGCAGCGGAAACGTCTGCGTCACGCTCACCCAGCGCACGCCCGTGGCAAGGGTAAAGGCCGACAACGGCGACGACTACTACGTGGATAACCACGGCGGACTGATGCCCAACACCAAATATGTGGCCGACATAATCATAGCGACAGGCCGCATAAGCCGCCAATATGCCCGCAAGGTACTGTCAAGAGTGGGCAGCCACATAGCCGGAGACAAGTTCTGGCGCAACCAGGTGGTGCAGATAAACGTGCTGGGCGACGGCTCGATGGAGATAGTGCCGAGGGTTGGCGACCATATAGTCTATCTTGGCGAACCTGTCTCCGTGCAGCGCAAGCTCAAACGCATGGAAAAGTTCTACAAATACGGCTTGAGCCAGGCAGGATGGAACAAGTACTCCTACATAAGCGTGGAGTTTGACAACCAGATCATTTGCAAACGGAAACAAAACAATACAGAACAACAATAGAAATGGCTGAATTTATAGTAGCGATTGAGTTAGGCTCATCCAAGATAACGGGTGTGGCAGGCAAGAAAAACCTCGACGGGAGCATCAACGTTCTTGCGGTTGTCAGGGAAGACTCGG
Source organism: Lachnospiraceae bacterium (assembly GCA_963590445.1). Lineage (GTDB taxonomy): Bacteria > Bacteroidota > Bacteroidia > Bacteroidales > Bacteroidaceae > Prevotella. The sequence continues at coordinate 1,806 of CAVAPI010000122.1, forward strand.
CTTCTTTCATCAGAAAAGGGGTCGTGAACAACATCGACAAGACTGCTCTTTGCATAAAGAACATAATCCAAAAGCTCACCGCACAGCTCAAGACAGAGATAACACAGGTGTATGTGGGTGTCGGAGGGCAGTCGATCCGCAGCGTCGGGAACGTCATTGCCAAGGACCTTGCGCCCGATACCAAGGTGACACTCGAGATGATAATAGGCATAATGGATGCCAACAGGAGCATGACCTACCCGGATCAGGAGATTCTCGACGCCGCTGACCAGGAGTACAAGGTCGATTCGCAACTGCAGCTCGACCCCGTGGGCATGCAGTGCAGCCGCATTGAGGGCAATTTCCTGAACATCCTGCAGCGCAAGAAGTTCTACAAGAACCTCAACACGTGCTTTGAGGCAGCCGAAATCAACGTGGCAGAGATGTATCTCGCACCGCTGGCTCTGGCCGACAGCGTGCTTACCGAGGCCGAACGCCGCTCCGGCTGCGCCCTTGTCGATATTGGAGCCGACACAACCACGGTGTCTGTGTATAGCAAGAACATACTCCGCCACCTGTCGGTGATACCTTTGGGCAGCAGCAACATAACCAAGGACATCGCATCCCTGCAGATGGAGGAGACAGAAGCGGAGGCCATGAAGCTGAAATACGGCTGTGCCTACACCGAGAACGCCGACATTGACAACACGCTCATGCTTCCCATCGACGCCGAAAGGTCGGTTGAGAGCCGGAAGTTCATCGAGATAGTGGAGGGAAGGCTTGAGGAAATCATCGAAAACGTGTGGTGCCAGATTCCTTCAGACTACTATGACAAGCTCTTGGGCGGCATTATCCTGACCGGAGGAGGCTCGAACATGCCCAATATCGAGAAGGCTTTTGTCAACCACACGCACATCGACAAGATAAGGATAGCCAAGTTTGTCACGCAAACCATCGTGTCAACCAACCCTGAAGTGAACGCCAAGAACGGGACAATGAACACTGTGCTGGGACTACTCGCCAAGGGAGACCTGAATTGTGCGGGAGATCCGATCGACGCAAGCCGGGATCTGTTCGGCACAAGGCAGCATGCTCCGGCTGAACAGCGCACCAAGGGGCGCCAGGCCACCGAGACACCGCCGGGAGTGGTGCGCACCGAGGCCGAAAAGCAGCAGGCCGAGGAAGAGGCACGCCGCCGCAAGGAGGAGGAAGAGCGCATTGCCAAGGAGAAAGCCGAGGAAGAAGCACGGCGGATAGCAGAGGAAAAGAAGGAGAACAGCCCGCTTAACAAGGGGCTAAACTGGTTCAAAAAGGTTGCAGCCAAGCTCACTGACCCTGAAGAATAGGCCGTTGGCGAGTCTCAAACAATAACATTTTAACACCCACAGACATGACAGACAACAACAATACCCCCGACATAGTGGATTTCGGACTGCCGGAAAAGGAGCACAGCATAATAAAAGTCATCGGAGTAGGCGGCGGTGGAGGCAACGCAGTCAACCATATGTACCGCGAAGGCATACACGATGTGTCGTTCGTGTTGTGCAATACCGACAACCAGGCGTTGAACGACTCCCCCGTACCCGTACACCTGCAGCTCGGCAAGGAGGGGCTCGGAGCCGGAAACAAGCCCGAACGTGCCCGCCAGGCGGCCGAGGAAAGCGTTGAAGACATAAAGCATATGCTCAGCGACGGCACTCGTATGGCGTTCATAACGGCCGGTATGGGTGGCGGAACAGGCACCGGGGCGGCTCCCGTCATAGCCCGTATAAGCAAGGAGATGGGCATCCTCACGGTGGGAATAGTGACCATTCCGTTCCGTTTCGAGGGCGCGCGCAAGATTGACCAGGCTCTTGACGGTGTGGAAGAGATGTCGAAGCACGTTGACGCGCTGCTCATTATCAACAACGAACGGTTGCGTGAGATATACCCGGAGCTTACTGTGCTCGACGCGTTCGGCAAGGCTGACGACACTCTCAGCGTGGCTGCCAAGAGCATAGCCGAGATTATCACTGTGCATGGGCTTATAAATCTTGACTTCAACGATGTGAAGACGGTGCTGAAAGACGGCGGCGTCGCCATCATGAGCACCGGCTACGGCGAGGGAGAAGGCCGTGTGAAGAAGGCTATAGACGACGCTTTGAACTCTCCGCTGCTGAATGACAACGACGTGTTCAGCTCGAAGAAGATACTGCTCAGCATCTCTTTCTGCGGCCAGAAGGACGGCAAGGACAGCCTGATGATGGAAGAGATGAACGATGTGAACGACTTTATGGCCAAATTCGGTGACTTCGAGATAAAATGGGGCCTCGCCACCGACCCGGAACTGGGCAAGAAGGTGAAGGTAACCATCCTTGCCACGGGCTTCGGCATAGAGAACGTTGACGGGATGCACAACCACTTGAAGCGTCACACGCAGGAAGAGGCCAACCGCATGGCCGAAGAGCAGGAGAAGAGCGCCGAGAGGCAGGACCGCCGCGAGCACTATTATGGTACGGACGGGAGCAACAAGAGGTACAAGCGCCGCCCGCACATCTACCTGTTCCGCTCTGACGACCTCGA
>CAVAPI010000123.1:0-4292 GCA_963590445.1 Lachnospiraceae bacterium
AGAGCACGGCTCTCTTTCCTCTCGCTTGCACCGCTTTTGTAGAAACCGGGCGGCACTCTGGAAATTGAGAGCACGGCTCTCTTTCCTCTCGCTTGCACCGCTTTTGTAGAAACCGGGCGGCAGTTTTGCCGCCAAAACATTAAAGGGAACAACGGAAATGAGGTTTATTTCATGGAATGTCAACGGGCTTCGCGCCTGTGAGGGCAAGGGTTTCAGCGAGACTTTCGCGCGTTTGGACGCCGATTTCTTTTGCCTTCAGGAAACAAAGATGCAGGAGGGGCAGCTCGACTTGCAGTTTGACGGCTACAAATCGTACTGGAACTATGCCGAAAAGAAGGGCTATTCTGGTACTGCCGTATTCACCCGCCACGAGCCGCTGGCCGTTTCGTATGGACTGGGCGTTGAGGAGCACGACCACGAGGGGCGCGTGATAACCCTTGAGATGGAGGAATTCTATCTTGTAACGGTCTATGTGCCGAACTCACAGGACGGGTTGCGGCGGCTGGACTACCGCATGCGGTGGGAAAACGACTTCCTTGCATACGTGAAACGCCTTGACGGGAGGAAACCGGTGGTGATTTGCGGTGACTTGAACGTGGCTCATGAGGAGATAGACCTGAAGAATCCGAAGACCAACCGCCGCAATGCCGGGTTCACGGACGAGGAGAGAGCCAGGTTTTCAGCCCTCCTTGCCAGCGGTTTCACTGACACTTTCCGCCGCCTGTACCCCGATACGGTGACGTATTCGTGGTGGTCTTACCGTTTCAAGGCCCGTGAGAAGAATGCAGGGTGGCGCATTGACTACTTCATAGTGTCGGACAGGCTTGCCGAAAGGCTCGTTGACGCGAAGATACACACCGGCATCTTGGGCAGTGACCATTGCCCCGTGGAGCTTGACCTGCGCTGACAGGCAGCCTTACTCGTACTGTCGCAGGGCGGCAAGCAGCTCGTTGTTTTCCGTCTTCGTGCCTATTGTGATGCGCAGACAGTTGTTGCACAACGTAACATTGGTGCGGTTGCGCACGATGACGCCCCGTTCCACGAGATAATCGTAGGTCTTTTGTGCGTCTGTCATGCGCACAAGGAAGAAGTTTGCGTCCGTATTGTATATCTTTACGCACTGGGGCAGCAGCCGGAAAGCGTCTGTCATCCGTGCGCGTTCCAGCAGGATAGTGCGCACCCACTTGTCAGTTTCAAACGGGTCTGCAAGGGTTTTTATCGCCTGTTGCTGGGTTAGCTGGTTTATGTTGTACGGATACTTCACCTTATTGAACAGTCCGATTATTTCTTTCGACGCGAAAGCCATGCCAAGGCGTATGGCTGCGCATCCCCAAGCCTTGCTCATGGTGTTCAGCACCACGATATTCGGGTAGGAAGCCAGCTCGTGGCGGAACGGCTTTTGCCTTGCGAAGTCGCTGTAAGCCTCATCCACGACCACCAGACCGCCGAACCGCACCAGCACCTGCTCTATTTCTTCCCTGCAAATGCTGTTGCCGGTGGGGTTGTTGGGGCTGCATATCCATATCAGTTTGGTGCTTTCGTCGCAAGCGGCAAGCAGTTTGTCGGCCGAAATCTGGAAGTTTTCGTCGAGCAGGACCTTGCGATACTCTACGTCATTGATGTCTGCGCACACCTCATACATGCCGTATGTGGGTGCAATGGCCACCACATTGTCCTTGCCGGGCTGCGTGAAACAGCGGTAAAGCAGGTCGATTGCCTCGTCGCTGCCGTTGCCTAAGAATATGTTTTCGGCAGGAACGCCCTTGACAGCGGCCAACTTGGCCTTCAATTCCGTTTGCAACGGGTCTGGATAACGGTTGAGCGGGCTGTTGTAGGGGTTCTCGTTGGCGTCGAGAAACACCTTGGCCACGTGTCCGCTATACTCGTTCCGGGCACTGCTGTACGGCGTTAGGCGCAGTATGTTCGGGCGTGCCAGTTCTTCCAACTTCTTCATTTTTCTTGTCTGTTTTGTACGGTTCTTGACGGAACCATGCTCTTTGGCTATTGTAAAACGGGCTTATTCGCCTATGGATCTTAACCTTACAGTCATGGCGTTCCTGTGTGCGTCGAGCGATTCTGCGGCAGCCATGACCTCAACTGCGCGGCCTATGCGTCGCACACCCTCCTCATTGAGGTGCTGGAACGTTATCTTGCGGCAGTAGCTGTCGAGGTTCACGCCGCTGTAAGCCTTGGCGTAGCCGTGCGTAGGCAGCGTATGGTTGGTGCCGCTGGCATAGTCGCCCGCGCTTTCACAGGCATACTGTCCGAGAAAAACGCTTCCGGCATTCTCCACCTTGGCGGCCAAAGAGTCAGGGTCGGCAGTCTGCAGTATCAGGTGCTCCGGTGCGTAGGCGTTGGACAGCACCATGGCCTCGTCAAGGTCGGCCACAAGCACCAGTTTGCTGTTGTCCAAAGCCTTTGAAGCTATCTCCTTACGCGGCAGTGCGGCCAGTTGGCGGTCTATTTCGGGCTGGATGTTGTCGATGATGCGTTCACTCGTGGTGATGAGAAGCACCTGTGAGTCGGCTCCGTGCTCGGCTTGCGACAACAGGTCGGCGGCGATGAACCCGATATTGGCCGTGTCGTCGGCAATAACGCACACCTCCGAGGGGCCTGCGGGCATGTCTATCGCCACATCATGCAGGCTTACCTGCTGCTTGGCCGCCATGACATACTGGTTGCCGGGGCCGAATATCTTGTCGGTCTTGGGCACACTCTCCGTGCCAAAGGCCATAGCGCCGATGGCCTGTACGCCTCCGGCCTTGAATATGCGGTCAACTCCGGCCGTCCGGGCGGCCACAAGTATGGCGGGATTGACCTTTCCGTCGCGTCCGGGCGGCGTGCAGAGCACTATATCCCGGCATCCGGCTATCTTGGCCGGCGTGGCGAGCATGAGCACTGTGCTGAACAGCGGTGCCGTACCGCCGGGTATGTACAGCCCGACCTTGCCTATGGGCACGCTCTTCTGCCAGCACACCACTCCGGGCTGGGTCTCCGTCTTCTGTCCGGTGAAGCGTTGCGCCTCGTGGAAAGCCTTTATGTTGTGGTGGGCGAGCGCAATGGCGTCCTTCAGTTCGCCGCTAACGAGTGCGCAAGCCTCTTCCATCTCTTCGCAAGTCACCGCCAGCGACTGCAAAGTCACGTGGTCGAACTTCTGCTCATAGTCCTTTACGGCCTCGTCGCCGCGCCTTTTCACGTCGTCGAGCACCGACTTCACTGTGGCGTTGAGCTGGGACACGTCCAGGTGCGGCCGCTCCACAATCCCTTTCCATGCCTCCCGCTGCGGGTATCTTATAATGTTCATGTCTGCTGAAAAACGGTTTTCACTGCGTAAACATCCGGTTTATGTTCCGTGAACTACATAATCATCTTCTCTATAGGGGTCACCAATATGCCCTGGGCACCCATGTCCTTGAGCTTGCCTATAATCTCCCAGAAGCGTTTCTGGTCGAGTACGGTGTGGACGGAGCACCATTCGCTGTCGGCCAGCGGTATGATTGTGGGGCTTTTCAGGCCGGGCAGCACACTGATAATGTCGTCCAGACGGGCCTTGGGCACGTTCATGCGCACGTACTTCTTGTCTTCGGCACTGCGAACCGCCTCGAATCTGAAGAGCATGTCGTTCATTATCCTGCGCTTTTCCGCATCCATTTTCTTGTTGGCTATGAGCAATGCTTCGCTCCGCATGACCACTTCCACCTCGCGAAGGTTGTTGCTCACGAGCGTGGAGCCGCTGCTTACTATGTCGAAGATGCCGTCCGACAGTCCGATACCGGGCGATATTTCAACGCTTCCCGTTATGATATGGATGTTAGTACCGATGCCTTTGCCCTCCATAAACGACTTGAGTATGTTGGGATAGGACGTGGCTATCTTCTTGCCGTTGAACCATTCAAGCCCCTGATAGTCTATTTCCTTTGGTATGGCGAGCGACAACCGGCACTTGCTGAAGCCGAGCCGTGACACTATCTCGGCGTCTTCGCCGCGCTCTACGAACTCGTTTTCGCCCACAACCCCAAGGTCGGCCACGCCGCTTGCCACACTTTGCGGTATGTCGTCGTCTCTCAGGTAGAGTACCTCTAAGGGAAAGTTGGCGGATTGCACCAGAAGCGTGCGCTTGGATGCACTGATTTTTATGTCGGCCTCGGCCAGTAGGTTCATCGTATCCTCGTAGAGACGGCCTTTGGATTGGACAGCTATTCGTAACATATTGATTGGTTGTTTGGTGTATTTGTGCCCGGCAAAATTACTTAAATTAAAACTTATATGCAAGAAAATGTGTACTTTTGCAG
>CAVAPI010000124.1:0-1454 GCA_963590445.1 Lachnospiraceae bacterium
GTTTATGCCCCCAAAGAGACCGAATCTTGTCTTGAAAACAGCCGGAGCTTGCATTGCGTCACGTCATTTGAGCACATGCAAAAAGCGTGAATAAGGGAAACAGCCATTGGAATAATGGACAAATGTGCAATTTTAGAGACAATAGTCACGGCCGGACGCATGGCGCAACGCCCTACTTTTGCCAGCGGAAGCGCCGCTTGCGGACTTCAAACTGCAGCAGACCGAATGGAAACTACAGTAAACCGAATAGAATAACACCAAAGAAACCAACCGTTATGAAACGAAGAACACTACTTGCACTGGCCATCGCCCTGGCATCAACGGGCGGCATGGCACACAATCTGCACGATGTGGCCTACACGGAAAGGGCCAAATTCCGTATCATCAGTGAAAATCTCGTGAGCCAAGAGGCATTTGAAACCGACTATGGAGCCGATGTAAACCTCGAAGCCAAGTGCGATGCGCGCAGCTACTACTACGTCAGCTACGACATCAAGGCCGGCTACGGCACAAAAACACGCACCAGCTCCGGCAAGAAGGGCGAGAAAAACAGCTACAGAGTCTGTCTTGCGTCGGGCGAAAGCGACACTACCGACATCAGCCGCACCCAGTACTACTATGAAGACCGCTGGAAAACGGTGGCCTACGCCTTTGTTGCCGCAGCGGGAAGCACCGTCAAGATAGACATGACCACGCTGCTTACGGGTGACAGCGTACGGAACGTGTGCATACACAAGGCCGCCGAGATTGGCGACGAGCGTCCTTTGCTTGAAGAAATAGCCCGGATGGAGTCGTTAGTCAGTCGCGGCGACATTATAATCAACGGCCTTGACGAGTTTGAAGAGACACTTGGACTAATCAAGGCGCAGCTTGACGAGCCTGTGGACAAGCCTACGCTGGCCGAAATCAAGGATCTGCTGGATTCAGCCTACGGTGAAGCGATGGAAAGCAACAGCGTTGACATGAAAGAGTGGGTGACTAACCTCGACTTTGACGGCATTACGCCGAGCAGCAAGCAGCAGATACCGACCGGTTGGAGCGTCACCGGCGACCGCTGGATGTGCCGTTCAGCCGACTATGACGCCAATTTCAGCACCACACCCTTTGTCCAGCGTTCCATACCTTGGAAGTATTCGCTCGGCGAAGCCAAGATCTGGAAGACCGCAAGCCTGCCCGCCGGCAAGTATCTGTTCACAATGAAGGCCGGAGCATGGCGGTATATAAACAGTATAGGGGAATATGACTTCGACTACTCGCTCGACGGGCTTAAGCTGTTCGCCAACAACGACACCGTGACATGGCCGGTCTGCAGGTCCGACTGGGGGCGCAAGATAAGCGTAGTGACCGAGATAAAGGACGGGGAGCAGCTCGTTATCGGCATGATGAACACTGCCAGCGACGCCAACCTGATAGGTTACGACGACGGGGAACTGCGTCTGATAGGCAAAGACTAC
>CAVAPI010000124.1:1703-4256 GCA_963590445.1 Lachnospiraceae bacterium
CCCATGTATGCCGAACTTGAGAACTGCCGCGCGCTCTACGCCGACGAAACCTACCGGAAAGGCAAGGCAGAGCTTGGTGCGGCCATCGGCAACGCCGAGGACTTCATTGCCAAAGTGGACAAGGAGGTGCGCGATTCAGCCGGGTGCGTCAGCCAGTATGACCTGCTCATAGCTGCACAAGAGGCGTTTGAGAGAGCCAACAGGCCGGAAACGCAGAAGGAAGCGGAGCTTTACCCTATTGCAGACACCGAGATTGCATACGCCGACGCCAACACCAACTTCGGCCAAGCCGCGCTGTTGAACTGCGGTGCATGGAAAGAATCGTGGAGCGACACGTCGAGTCCCGGCCTGAAGAACGACTCTTACAAGAGCATATCCATATTCAAATTCAACGTGAAAGACTACACCAAGCACATCATAAAGGCCAAGTTTACCGTAACGGCATACAACAACAATGCAAAGAACCGCAGCATCTACATCGGCGCATGCACCGTCAACGACTGGGAAGAGGACTCCATTACGGCCGGCAACAGCGGCATTGTGACACGCGGCAGTGGCTATAACATCAGAAACTTCAGCCAATCGAAGTCCGTGGCGTTAGGCGGCGCGGCGCAGTCCGTAGAGTTCGACACCGAAAACCTCATGGACTGGCTCAACACACAGGCCGACGAGAACGGTATGGTGACCCTTATGATATATGGAGTAGGGCAGAACTGCACCGTGGCCTCGCGCGAAAGCGACACCAAACCTGCGCTTTGGCTTGTTTATGACAGCTCTGTTGACACCGCCATCGGCGCCGTTGCCGCACCAAAGGCGCAGCCTTGCGACAACACGTGGTACAATATGCAGGGCCAGCGAGTGGAAAAGCCTTCGAAAGGCATATACATCCGTGGCGGCAAGAAGGTGGCGGTGAAGTAAAAGCCAGCCGCCGGCGGCCACGACAAAGCCGGTCTGCACATCCGGTGCGCATCGGTTTCACACGACAGAATTATTTTTTAAGTTAATAGATTTGTAGATTGGAGCAGTGGGAGATGCACTTTTTGCGTCTCCCCGTCCCTCCCCAAAACAGAAGAAGCATGGAAAAGACAACGGAAACATTCAGGCTCACGCTCGCAGCCCTGGCATTGGCTTGCGCCGGCAGCGTGTTTGCCGACAATATCACCGCCACTCTTGTGCACACAGCAAGCTGTTCCGCCAAGAGTCCGGCCAACAACACGCTCGATGCGGCGGAAGAGCTGTTCAAACAGAACGCCGGGCGGTTGTCAAACTCCGGCATGGCATACGCAGAGTTCTCGTTCACCATCCCCGCAGGCCACACTGTCGCCTCCGCCACGCTCGAATTCACGTTGAGAAGTGCCGATGCCAAAGACCGAACCGCCAATGTGTATATGCTGCCCGTGGCTTCTGCCATCGATTACGGCAAACTAGGCAACAAAGAAGCCCAGACATACATCGTCGGAGGCGGTGAGATAGGCTCAAAAAGCATAGCCGCAAACTCAAGCGGCAACTTCACTCTTGACGTAAAGGCGGCTCTCGACACCGTAGCAACCAGGCAGAACTATGCCATATTCAAGTTCGCCCAGGCAAGCACAGCCGCCAGTATATATCTTGCGGGCAAGGGTTCCGACAACGCACCCAAGCTCACAATCGTCACAGTCCCACCCTCCGCACTGACAGTCAGTGTGGGCGACGACGGCATGGCCACCTGTTGTCCTGCGGAAGCCCTCGACTTCAGCTCGGCAACAGGCATAAGGGCATACAAGGCTGCCGTGTCTGGGAGCACTGTCAGACTGACTAAGGTTTCCTCAGTGGCCAAGGGCGAGGGCGTACTGCTGGTGTCTGCCGGCGGAAATGCGGCAACGGAGAAAGTGCCGGTGCTCGCTTCCGGCTGCGAAAAGGCCGCTGACAACGCTTTCGTGGGCACGCTCTCCGACATGACTGTGAACGAGACCTACGGCGGAAACACCAACTATGTGCTTTCAAAGGAGGGCGGTGCGGTAGGTTTCTACAAGGCTTCCACTACAGGGACCAAGGTCTCGGCAGGCAAAGCCTACCTGCCTGTGGCCACGGGAAGCGGCGCCAAGACAATGCAAATGTCGTTCTCTGGAGAGACAACAGGCTTGTTCTCCGCCAAAGGCAACGCCGCGCGCAGCCGTTACTACACGCTGCAAGGCACTCTATCCACACGCCCCAGCAAGGGCATCTATATCCTTGACGGCAAGAAAGTGGCAGTCAGGTAAGAAGCAACATCACCCTTAGAAAACGACAACAGCATGAAGAGATACACCAAACCACACATCCTCATCCTCGAAACTGAGACCGGCAGCATCATGGCGGCAAGCATAACCATAAGCGAAGACGGCGGTAGCGGCAGCGGCTCGCTCACCGACGGCTATGCAACGGGCGACGCCATGTCGAAAACCAGCGGCAACGGCATCTGGGGCTGGGACGATGAAGAGTACTGACCGGGCGCATTACGGGCGCAACCGGAACGACCGGCACAACAAACCGGCGGTTTAGCCACCATAACCCGCCCGTTTACGATGCGTAAAG
>CAVAPI010000125.1:0-4242 GCA_963590445.1 Lachnospiraceae bacterium
GGCCGGGAATGGCGCGGCTCTTGCCTTTCTTGTCATACTTGCCGAGACGTGGGCCGAGTGCAATTGCACCTACGAAAGCCAGCACACCGCCAACGGAGTGAACCACTGCCGAACCGGCAAAGTCGTGGAACGTGGTGCCGAAGGTCTGCATCATGAACGAATCTTCAGCCCCGTTCATAAGCCAGCCGCCGCCCCAGGTCCAGTGACCCTCGATGGGATAAATCAAAAGTGAGATGAATATGGAGTAAACCACATACATATTGAACTTGGTACGCTCGGCCATGGCACCCGAAACGATGGTGGCCGAAGTGGCGCAGAACACCGTCTGGAACATCAAAAAGCCCTCTGTGGGCAAGCCGGCGGCATGGGTGAAGAACGACAGGTCGCCGAAATTGGGCATGCCGATGAAGCCCTCGCCGTTGCTGCCGAACATGAAACCGAAGCCAACAAACCAGAACAGAAGCGAGCCGACCATGAAATCGACGAAGTTCTTGAACAGGATATTGGCAGTATTCTTGCTCCTCGTAAATCCAGCCTCGCAGAATGCGAATCCCGGCTGCATGAAAAACACCAGCATAGCGGCCAGTAGCATCCAGACAGTGTTGAGTCCTATTGATAAATCTTCCATAATCGTGTGTGTTTAATGTGTTGTTTGTCTGTGTTGTTATTATCCCTTTCTCACTTCTCCTGCTCGGCATTGTAGAGCGCAATGTCGCCCCGCTCGCCGGTACGTATGCGGATGGCGTCCTCAATGGGTATCACGAAGATACGCCCGTCGCCTATCTCGCCGGTCTGTGCTGCCTTCTGCACAGCCTCGACCGTGCGCTCCAGATTCTTGTCGCGCACCACGATGCTCACCAAGATGCGCTCTATGCAGCTCGTGTCGTACATCACGCCACGATAGATGCGCGCCTGTCTCATCTTACCCTCGCCCCTGACATCATAATAGGAAAACCATTCGATGTCGGCGGCAAGCAATGCTTCCTTTACATCCTCGAATTTTGTCTTGCGGATGATTGCTTCAATCTTTTTCATCTTTACCTTATTTATATTAAACTGCTGACATTTTGCAAACTTTCTGCTGCAAAATTACGGCAATGTGTCGCTCTAAACAAGAAAAACCGTACAGAAAGATATCGGAAAGTGTTGGGTTATGACACTCTGCTTGCCTTTTCTCTGTTCATCAAGCAATTTGTTACTATTTCGAAAGAAATGCTTTCAAATTGACAACCAAAACCGAAAAGTAGATAAAAACGTCACCACGATATTGCAGTTTGCTCCAAAACGTTGTAACTTTGCATCGGAAACAATAACAAAGTGTAACTTCCAAAGGCAGAAAGGCTACAAAATGGCAAAGACCATCAGGTTTACCAAGATGCACGGAGCGGGCAACGACTACATATATGTAGATACCTTATTATATAATATAGGTGATCCCGCCAAGGCCGCAAGGCTGTGGAGTGCCCCCCATACGGGCATCGGCAGCGACGGTCTGGTGCTGATAGGCCGCTCGGCCATGCCTGAAGCCGACTTCACCATGCGCATCTTCAACGCCGACGGCTCTGAAGCCATGATGTGCGGCAACGCTTCACGGTGCATAGGGAAGTACCTTTACGAGAAAAAGCTCACCGACAAGACGGAGATAAGGCTGCTCACGCTGTCCGGGATAAAGACACTGCTGCTGCACGCCACGCCCGGCGGGAAGGTGGAAAGCGTCACTGTGGACATGCTGAAGCCGGAACTGGCCGACACCAAGCTGCTGGCCACGCCGGACGGGAGCATGACCGAGGGGACGATAGACACGGGGAAAGGGCTGTTCAATGGGACGTTTGTCTCAATGGGCAACCCTCATTTCGTTATATTCACCGACGACATAAGCGCAGCGGACGTGGCAGGATGGGGCAGCGAACTGGAGCACAACGCACTGTTTCCCGCCCGCTGCAACATCGAGTTCGCACAGGTTCTGCCTGACAATATAATAAGAACGCGCGTGTGGGAGCGCGGCAGCGGCATAACGATGGCCTGCGGCACGGGCGCATGTGCCACGGCTGTGGCAGCCGCACTGACGGGTCGCGCCGGGCGAAAGAGCCGGATAGCGATGGACGGAGGCACGCTCTCGATAGAATGGAGCGAGGACGACGGCCACGTGTATATGACCGGGCCCGCCGAAACGGTGTTCGAGGGCGAGATAACCCTTGACGAATGACGGGCAAAGCAACGAGACAAACTTCACAACAACAATAAAAGACAGAAAATATGGCACTGGTTAACGAGCATTTCCTGAAACTCCCCAGCAACTACCTGTTCGCCGACATAGCGAAAAAGGTCAATGCGTTCAAGGTGTCGCACCCCAAGGCCGACGTTATCAGCCTCGGCATCGGCGACGTGACGCAGCCTCTGTGCCCGGCAGTGACCGAGGCAATGCACAAAGCCGTTGACGAAATGGCAAACAAGGCGACATTCCACGGCTACGGACCCGAACAGGGCTACCTCTTTCTGCGCGAGGCGATAGTCAAGAACGACTTTCTTCCGCGCGGCATACACCTCACTCCCGACGAGATATTCGTCAACGACGGTGCAAAAAGCGACACGGGCAACATCCAGGAACTGGTGCGCTGGGACAATAGCGTGGGCGTCACCGACCCCATCTACCCGGTGTATATCGACTCAAACGCCATGATAGGCCGCGCAGGAACACTCGACGACGGCAAATGGAGCAACGTCACGTACATGCCGTGCACGGCAGAGAACGGCTTTACGCCCCAGATACCCGACCGGAGGGTGGATATAATATACCTGTGCTACCCGAACAACCCCACGGGAACGGTGATTACGAGGGACGAACTGCGCAAGTGGGTGAACTATGCCACCAAGAACGACACGCTGATCTTCTATGACGCTGCCTATGAGGCCTACATCCAGGACCCTGACATACCACATTCAATATACGAAATAAAGGGTGCGCGCAAGGTGGCCATCGAGTTCCACAGCTTTTCCAAGACAGCCGGCTTCACGGGTGTGCGCTGTGGCTACACGGTAGTGCCGAAAGAGCTTACCGCAGCAACGCTCGACGGCGAGCGGGTGCCGCTCAACCACCTGTGGGACCGCCGCCAGTGTACGAAATTCAACGGCACGAGCTACATAAGCCAGCGCGCTGCCGAGGCTATCTATACGCCGGAGGGCAAGGAACAGGTGAAGGCCACCATCAAATACTACATGGACAACGCCAAGATGATGCGCGACACGCTCACCCAACTGGGCTTTGAGGTGTACGGAGGCGAGAATGCACCGTACCTGTGGGTCAAGACCCCCGAAGGAACAGGCAGCTGGAAGTTCTTCGAAGAGATGCTCTACGGGGCACACGTGGTGTGCACGCCGGGCGTAGGCTTCGGCCCCAGCGGCGAAGGATACATCCGTCTCACTGCCTTTGGCGACCACAACGACTGCGCAGAGGCTATGGAGCGCATCAGGAACTGGCTGAAATAGCCTCCGGCGACCAGGCGGACAGACAGAATCAACACACGACACATTATACACAAACACACAAATACAAACACGTTAAAAGAAAGGTAATGACTATGAAAACGACTGGAAAATTCGGATTAGTGGCAGCAATGCTCGTGGCAACGTCAATGGTTGCAAACGCACAGGACAAAGTTGAGGCATCTGTTTCGGCCGATGTGGTGAGCCAATACATCTGGAGAGGCACGCAATGCGGCGAGGCAAGCATACAGCCGACCATCGGACTGGGCTACAAAGGACTGTCTCTGACAGCTTGGGGAAGCACTGAGCTGAGCAATTTCGGCAATGCAAAGGAGTTCGACCTCACTTTGGCCTACACAACGGGCGGCTTCAACATCGGTATCACCGACTATTGGTTCTCCTCTCTTGACGGCGGCGATGATGCAGGACGCTACTTCCGCTACAACACACACGGCACCAACCACATGTTTGAGGCCAACATAGGCTACGATTTCGGCCCCGTGGCATTGCAGTGGTACACCTATTTCGCAGGAAACGACTACAACAAGACTGACGAAACGACCGGCGAGGCCAAGAGAGCATACTCTTCATACTTTGAGGTGTCCGCTCCGTTCAAGCTCGGTGGCCTCGACTGGAAGGCTGCATTGGGCTTCTCGCCGCTGGAAACGTCACTCTACAAAAATGACAAGTTCGCTGTGACCAACGTGGCAGTAACGGCTACAAAGGACATCGTAGTGACCCCTTCGTTCTCACTGCCCG
>CAVAPI010000126.1:0-3902 GCA_963590445.1 Lachnospiraceae bacterium
TCTTTGTATCAAGTCCTTCGGGCAGCGAAATCACAAAGTCGGCGCACGAAAGGCGCAGGGCTTCTGTCATATCACGCTCGGTTGCACCGGGATTGCCGAGGCGCAGGTTGTCCCGGATGGTGCCGCTAAGGAGCGTATTGCCCTGCGGCACATACACGAAGTTGCAGCGCGACAGCGGCGAAGCCTCGTGCTCTGCGGTGCCGTCATACAGAGTTACGCTGCCGCTATTGGGGCGCATCAGCCCGAGAACAAGCCTTATAAGCGTTGTCTTGCCGGCGCCTGTCTCGCCAAGTATGGCAGTACACGTGCCCGGAGCGAAGTCAAACGACAGGCTGTCAATCACATTGTGCGCGCCGTCGTCGTATGCGTAGGTGACGTTGCGCAGCCTTACGCCGCACGGAGCGCCCATCCTCACCGGCTCGCCCTGCTCCTCTTCGGGCGTGTCCTCCAGTTCCATGAGCCTCTCCACGGCGGTAAACACCGCCACAAAGGCCGGTGCGAGCCTGGTAAGGTCGCGTGCCGGGTTCTGTATGCGATATACAAGTTGCAGGAAAGCGGTCATTGCGCCGAAGGTAAGCGTGCCGTGACAGAGCCTGACTGCGCTCCACAGGAACGCCACGAGGTAGCCCAAGGAGAAGCCGGCGTTGAGAAAGAGGTTGGAAATGACCGAGAAACGGGTGCGGCGGCGCACGTGGGAGCGCAAGACGCTTTGGGTTGAGTCGAGCCGCTGCACCATCTGGCCGTCACATTCGAGCGTCTTGATGAGCATACGGTGCTGCACTGTCTCCTGCAAGATGCTCTGTATGCGGCTGTCACTGCGGCGCACACGGCGCGTGAACCGGCGCATCCGCGACACATAGACGCGGCTCAGGAGGATGAATACAGGCAGTATGGCCACCGTAATCATGGCAAGCACTGCATCCATGTTGAGCAGATAGAAGAACGCACCGATGAAGAGAGCCATGACGGAGAGCGTGTTGGGCAGCGTCTCGGTAAGGAAGTTGACCACAGTATTCACGTCAGACTCCAGCCGGTTGACCACATCGCCGCTGTGGCGGCGCTCCTTGCCGTGCCATTCCGAACGCAACAGGCGGTCGAGCATGCGCTGCTGCATCATGTTTTGCGCCTTCACGCCGAGTATATTCCTTATCCATATGCGCCCTATGTTAAGCCCGAAGTCACACAGAATGAGCAATGCCATGAGTCCCACCGCCCAATACAGCGAACCCGGACGCGCCCCTGCCGCAATGTCGATGGCGCGCTGCACTGCCCAAACCGAGGCAAGGCTCACCCCTACCCCGGCCAGTCCCGCGGCGGCATTGAGGGCTGTTTGCAGCCTGTTGCCGCGCCATGCGTGCCAAAGCCAGCGGAGTGACCCCTTCTTTATGCACAACAGAGTGTTGAGAAACTGCGGACACTTGTGTCTTGACATACTGCTTTTCTTGTGGCGGATATGAACTCCATGGGTGTTGTCCTGCCGTCCCGGCGGCGGGAACCATGGCGTTCCGCCCTATATAGTATTATGTACGTACCTTATTAATATGGGCGTGAGCCTGACCAAGGCGGCCGTCAGCCCCTCCCGTCTGCGCCCCACATCATCTTCTGGCGCAGCACTTGCGAGTAGGTCATGCCCCTCCGCTTCACCACATTCACCATGTACGGAGCCTTCGACAGGGTGATGCGCGTGCCTTCGCTGCACTTTTCCGACCTTCCGTCGATGGCTATGAGGAAGTTGTGGCTGCGGCTTTCCACGTCAAGTGTAAGCTCCACGCTGTCCGGCATGACTATCGGGCGCATGTTAAGGCTGTGCGGAGCGACGGCAGTCATAAGGAACACGTTGGTGCCCGGCACGATTATCGGCCCCCCGTTGCTCAGTGAGTAGGCGGTAGAGCCTGTGGGAGTGCTCACAATCAGCCCGTCTGCCTGGTATGTGGTGAGGTATTCGCCGTTGACAGCGGCACGGATGGAAATCATGGATGCATTGTCGCGCTTCAGTATGGACACGTCATTCAGGGCGAAGGGCGGCGCACTGAACCTGAAGTCAGGCACATCCACCCGTATGGTCTTGCGCGGTTCCACGGTGTATTCGCCCCGGTTAAGCTGCCCTATGCAGTCGTCTATCTCGCCGGGAGCCACGTCTGCGAGGAAGCCGAGCCGCCCCGTGTTGACACCGAGCATGGGTATTCCCTTCGCTCCCACGCGGCTTGCAGCCTTCAGAAACGTGCCGTCGCCGCCAACGGATATGACGAAATCGGCGTCGAAAGCGTCGTCCCTGAACACCTCGGCCCCGCATATGTCAAGGCCGACGGCAGAGGTGAGGAAGTCGTAATAGCCACTGTCGATGGCTATACAGCAGCCGTGGGAGGCAAGACTCGACAGCAGCCGCTGTACGGATGCAGACTTCTTGGTCTGGAAAGTGTTGCCGAAAATGGCAAATCTCAGCTTGTTGGTCGCCATAAATGTCGTTGTAAGTGTATTATTGTGGGCAAATGTGTTTCCGTTTGGCAAACAATTACTATTTTTGTAGAAGCAAAGGAACGCCCCAAACGGGCACTGCCCGACCCGTAAAGGCACGGTTTGCGATATGCGAATGCCCTGTTTGCGGCGCGCAAGTGTACCGTTTACGATGCGTAAACGCACCGTTTGCCATACGCAAAGGCACTGCTTGCCCTATGCAAAGGTAGCAAAAACGGAACGAAAAGAGAAAAAACAAGCCAAAGAATGACGAAACTTAGCGTAAACATCAATAAGGTTGCCACCATCCGCAACGCCAGAGGCGGCAACGTTCCCGACGTGCTGCGCGTGGCAACCGACTGCGAGGACTTCGGCGCGGAGGGCATTACCGTACACCCGAGACCCGACGAACGCCACATAAGGTACCAGGACGTGAGGGACATAAGGCCGCTCGTCAGGACGGAACTTAACATCGAGGGCAACCCCATCGACCGCTATATCGACCTCGTGCTGGAGGTACGCCCCACGCAAGTGACCCTCGTGCCCGACGCAGAAGGCCAGATAACGTCCAACCACGGGTGGGACACGAAGAGGAACAAGAGCTTCCTCACCGACGTAATAGGCCGCTTCAAGGAGGCCGGCATACGCACTTCCATCTTCATAGACCCAGATGTAGAGATGGTGGGCTACGCCAAGGAGTGCGGAACAGACCGTGTGGAACTATATACAGAGCCGTATGCGGCCAACTACTCCACCGGTCGCGAGGCTGCCGTTGCCCCTTTCGTGGCGGCAGCGGAGGAGACACGGCGGCTGGGCATGGGGCTTAACGCCGGCCATGACCTAAGTCTTGCCAACCTGCACTACTTTCACGAGCGCATACCGTGGCTCGACGAGGTGAGCATAGGCCACGCCATTATCTGCGACGCACTGTATATGGGGCTGCACGCAACTATCCAGAAGTATCTGCAAGCCATAAAATAGGCGCAAAGGAAGCGTCAGACAACAAAAACGAAAGGAGACAGACATGGTTTATGTGTTTTTGGCCAACGGCTTCGAGGACATCGAAAGCATGGCAACCGTTGACATCCTCCGCCGTGGGGGCGTAGATGTGATGACTGTCAGCACCACTGGCAGCGAGTATGTGGAGTCGGCACACGGCATAACCGTCAAGGCCGACACACGGATAGAGGCCGCCGACTTCGGCAACGCCGACCTTATAGTGCTGCCGGGCGGCATGCCTGGAGCGTCAAACCTGAACAGCCACGACACGGTGAGGCAGGTTCTGGCAGCACAGGCCGCCAAGGGAGGGCGCATAGCCGCCATCTGCGCCGCACCGATGGTGCTCGGAGGCCTCGGACTGCTCAAGGGGCGGCGGGCAACGTGCTATCCAGGGTTTGAAAAGTATCTGGACGGCGCAACCTATACGGCCGAACTGGTCACTACCGACG
>CAVAPI010000127.1:0-3845 GCA_963590445.1 Lachnospiraceae bacterium
CCAGAAAGTTACCGATGAAGAACTGCGAAAGGTGGAACGGTTGGTCAACAAGATGGTACGTGAGGATCTTCCCCTTGACGAACACCGCGACACACCGCTTGAAGAAGCAAAGAAACTGGGTGCGATAGCGCTCTTCGGAGAGAAATATGGCGACAGGGTACGCGTGGTTCGCTTCGGTCCGAGCTGCGAGTTCTGCGGCGGTATCCATGCCAAATCTACAGGCCGCATAGGCATGTTCAAGATAATAAGCGAAAGTTCCGTGGCCGCAGGAATACGGCGTATAGAGGCCAAAACGGGCATTGAGTGCGAGAAACTGATGTATAATATAGAGGACGCACTTAGTGTTATACGCTCTTTGTTCAACAATGCGAAGGACTTACAGGGCGTTATACGCAAGTATATCGATGAGCACGATTCCATGAAAAAGGAGATTGACCGTTTTCAGGCGCAGGTTGTGGAGCGTGCAAAGGACGAGTTGGTGGCCAAAGCCCGTGATGTCAACGGTGCAAAGGTGGTCACTGCCATCCTGCCAATGTCGGCAGCTTCGGCCAAGGATCTCGTGTTCAAGATACGCCAGGAGTTGCCTTCGTCATTGCTTTGCGCCATCGGAACGGTTGAAAACGGCAAACCCACGCTCAGCGTGATGCTTAGTGACGACATGGTGGCCGACCACTCGCTCAATGCAGGACAGATGGTTCGCGAGGCTGCCAAGCTGATTCAAGGCGGTGGAGGCGGTCAGCCGCACTACGCGACCGCTGGCGGCAAGAACGCAGACGGGCTGCATGCCGCCGTTGACAAGGTGGTTGAGCTGGCACGTCTGTAAGGCTTCGCTCTCCGGCCTGCTTCTTCATGCAGTAGATTAGATGCAGTTGCTGTGGTCAAGGCTGCCTTTCTGTTGACACAAATCACCCTCTGCACGGAAATATCTCCATGGTAGAATCATATAAATTAATGTAATTGATGAAAGATTTTCTGAAGTATGTGCTCGCAACTGTTGTAGGCATAGTCATAGTTACTGTACTTGCGGGCGTAATAGGAACCGTATCAATCATAGGAATGGTTGCCGCAAGCAGCTCTTCCACCGATGTAAAGGACAAATCCGTATTTGTTCTCAGCCTTTCCGGCTCGCTTGAGGAGCGGTCAGACGGCAATGTAATGACCCGATTGAAGGGACAGACGGCACCGACATTGGGCCTGCAGGACATTCTCTCGGCCATAAAGAAGGCTAAGGACAACGACAAGATAAAGGGAATATACATCGAGGCCGGAATGTTTGCACCCGATGCGCCCGCTTCTGCACAGGCTATACGCGACCAACTGGCCGATTTCAAGAAGAGCGGCAAGTGGATAGTGTCGTATGGCGATATATACACGCAGTTTACTTACTACATTTGTTCGGTGGCCGACAAGGTTTACCTTAATCCGCAGGGCATGGTAAACTGGTGCGGACTGGCTGCCAACCCGATGTTCTTCAAGGATGTGCTTGCCAAGTTTGGCGTCAAGATGCAGCTGTCAAAGGTTGGCAAGTACAAGAGTGCGCCAGAACAGTTCACGTCCGACGGCATGAGCGAACCCAACCGCGAGCAGATTACCGCTTATATTAATGGTGTTTGGGACAAGATGCTGACAGACATATCGGCCAGCCGCAAGGTTTCCAAGGCTGCGCTCAACGCCTATGCCGACAGCTTGTATATGCTTGCCGCCCCGGAACAGTATGTTACGGCTCGTTTTGTTGACAAGTTGATATACACCGATGAGGTTAAGGTGGAGGTGAAGAAACTGTTGGGCATCGACAACGACGAAGTTATAAACCGGCTGTCATTGTCTGATATGGCCAATGTGCCTGCCGCCAGTGAGAAAGGTGACGAGATAGCCGTTTATTATGCCTATGGCAACGTGGTTGACGAGGCCGCAAGCGGACTGTCAGGCGGCAGTCAGATAGTAGGTTCAAAGGTCTGCAAGGATCTTGAAGAGTTGGCTGACGATGACGATGTCAAGGCTGTGGTGCTGCGAGTCAACTCCGGCGGAGGCAGCGCATACGCATCCGAGCAGATTTGGCATGCCGTCTGCAAGCTGAAAGAGAAGAAGCCGGTGGTCGTTTCCATGGGAGGCATGGCAGCTTCGGGCGGCTATTACCTCAGCTGTGCGGCCAACAGCATATATGCAGAACCGACGACTCTTACCGGAAGCATCGGCATTTTCGGAATGTTTCCCGACTTCAGCGGTCTTCTTACCGACAAACTTGGCGTTAAGTTCGATGAGGTCAAGACCAACAAACACAGTGCTTTCGGCACACTCGCCCGTCCGTTCAACGATGAGGAAATGGCTTATCTCAACGCCTGTATAGGCCGTGGCTACGACCTGTTCCTCAAGCGTGTGGCAGACGGACGCCACATGAAGGTGGCCGATGTTGACAGTATCGCACAGGGAAGAGTGTGGCTTGGGTGCGACGCACTGCGCATAAAGCTCGTTGACGCCCTCGGCGGACTGGACAAAGCCATTGAGAAAGCCGCCGAATTGGCCAAGGTCAGCGAGTATCACACGGCGGACTATCCATGCCAACCCGACTGGATTGAACAGCTGTTCGCACAGATTTCTGACAGCGGAAGCTATCTTGACGAGCAAATGAGGCTGACTCTCGGTGAGTATTACGCTCCGTTTGCATATCTGAAGACACTCAACAAGCAGAACGCAATACAGGCACGACTGCCCTATGTGCTGGTGATAAAGTGACATGGCTGGCGACTCCATCAAGATAAACGACTGGCTCAGGCCGCTTAGCTTGTTGTATGGCTTGGGCGTAGGCTTAAGGAACATGATGTTCAACATCGGACTTCTGAAGAGCAGGAGCTTCGATGTGCCTGTGATTTCCGTCGGCAACATCACCGTGGGCGGTACAGGCAAGACCCCTCACGTGGAGTATCTTGTGCGCTTGCTTGCCGGGAAATTCGGCGTGGCCGTGCTCAGTAGGGGCTACAGGCGCAAGACTCGCGGCTTTGTTATGGCCGGCAATGACGCCACAGCTGACACGGTTGGCGATGAGCCGAGCCAGATGAAGCACAAGTTTCCTGCCGCTACGGTGGCCGTCGATGCCAACCGTTGCCGTGGCATATCGCAGCTTACGGAGGGCGAAACGGGCAGGAACATTGATGTTATCATACTTGACGATGCATTCCAGCACCGCTATGTCAAGCCCGGAATCAACATTCTCTTGGTCGATTATCACCGCCTTATTATCTACGACACGCTGCTTCCGGCCGGTCGTTTGCGCGAGCCGCTGTCGGAAAAGAACCGTGCCGATGTCGTCATTGTGACCAAATGCCCCAAGGAACTCAAGCCTATGGACTTCCGGGTGCTGAGCAAGACCATGGGACTCTACCCCTACCAACGCCTTTATTTCACCACTTTGGCCTATGACTCGCTGTATGGTGTGTTCACAGGCAGGGAGAAACCGCTCGAAAGCATTGCCGCAGACACGCAGGTGCTGCTGGTTACGGGCATCGCATCACCGCAACGGATGATTGACGACCTGCGTTCATACACGCAACACATACATCCGCTCACCTTCGGAGACCATCATGCGTTTACGGCGCACGACGTGAAGTGTGTCAACAGTGCCTTTGCCGGCCTTGAAGGCGACAGGATTGTGGTGACAACCGAGAAGGATGCGGAGCGTCTGCGTGGGCTTGAGGGTTTGGATGACAGTGTGAAAGAAAGTCTTTATGCCTTGCCTGTAAGGATTGAGTTCATGCTTGGGCAGGGTGAAATGTTTAACGAAAACATAATAGGGTATGTACTCAAAAATTCAAGAAACAGCATCTTGGCTAAGGCAAAGGATGACAACA
>CAVAPI010000128.1:0-3736 GCA_963590445.1 Lachnospiraceae bacterium
ATGGGCATGAACGACCCCGTTGTGGTGCCGCAAAACGCCCTTCAGTTCATCAACGCGTGCATCGAGGCCGGCACCCAGCCCGACCTTTTCGTATATCCGGGCGAGGAACACAACATGAGAGGCCACAAGAGCGTGCATTTGCACGAGCGTATCACGCAGTATTTTGAGGACTATCTGAAGTAAGCATCCCATACATACGGACAAACACGAGCATGAACGAGAGCGAAAGTGCCGACTTGCTGTTGCGCCACGGCATAAAACCCACGGCCAACCGCATCGTTGTGGCCAAGATACTGGCCAAGGAGGAGCGTCCGCTGTCGCTTAGCGAACTGGAACGCAGGATTATTACCATCGACAAGTCGGGCATTTTCCGTGCTCTGACGCTCTTTCGCGAGCACCGTCTCGTGCATGCAATAGAGGACGGAGGCGAAGGTGTGCGCTACGAACTGTGCCGCAGCGACTCTGAAACGGACGACGACATGCACGTGCACTTCTTTTGCGAGCGTTGCCACCGCACTTCCTGTCTCGAAGACATACACATTCCGCCAATCGCCCTGCCTGTAGGCTATGAAATGACCACCGCCAACTATGTAGTCAAGGGCATTTGCCCCGACTGCGCAGGGCGGTCATAACAGGCAAACGCCACCTTGATGCGCAATCGTACAGGCAAATTCCTATTGAGAACACCGGCTGCGATGGCTGGTTTGTTCCTTTTGTTGTTCTCCGCACTGCCCTTTCTTGAGGTTCGCAGTGCGGAGAACAATAGTTATTACTATGTACTTAACACCCGCAAAGGCCTTTCCGACGACCAAGTTCTGCAGATGTTGCAGCTGCCGGACGGGCGCATGGCCATACGCACGGGGCGCGGTGTAGATGTCTATGACGGCCGCCGGTGCCGCTTTGTAGCCCTCGACAAGGAGGACGCCGAACCTCTTGCGGCATACAACGGACACGTCCACATGTATGCAGACGGCGACAAACGGCTATGGGTCAAGGCTCGGCACACCGTCCATTGCATTGATTTGACCACTCTCCGCACCGTTCACAAGCCTCTTTCCCGCCTTTCGCAAGCGGCAGGGCGGCCTGTTGACGACCTTTTCGTGGACAGCAACCGCCGCCTATGGGTCGTTTCGCTGCCCGACACAGCTTCCGTTAGCAATGGCAAGGGCAGCGGAAACAGCCGTTCGCAGGGCGGTTCGGACATAACTGTGAGCCGGGTTGACGGCGGTTTTCGGGTAAAGTGCAAGGCTGATTGGGGCGCATTGCAGGACATGGACGCCGCTGACGGCAAGGTCTATACGTTCCACTCCAAGGGCATTGTGGCCGTGTTTGACGGCACTGACGGGCGGCTTCAATATACTCTTGCGGCCTACGGCAAGGAGGAGGCGGGCCACTACGGCAAGACATCGCTTGCGGTAAAGACTCCCGGCGGCACGTTCTACCAGTTAAGAACGGACAACCGCCAGTCGGTTCTGCTGCGCTTTGACCCTGCGAAACGCACCTACCGCCGCATATTTTCCTGTCCCTACATACTGCATACGCTCAACGTTCCTACCGACAACCAGGCGCTTGTGAGCAGTCAGCGCGGCTATCTGATGTTCGATTTCAGGCGCGGCGACAAGCCTAAGGAGGTGACCCGACTCAGCTTACCAGACGGCACGTCGCTGGTAACTGGCATCAATACCGTGTGCCGCGACACCGACGGCGGTATATGGCTGGGCACTTACAGCAACGGAGTGATATACGTTTCGCCCTATCTCGGCCTGTTCTTCACCGCCCAAGAACCGTGGTGGAAGCAAGGACGGGTGTGGTTGGCGGTGGCTGCCGCAGTGTTTTTCTGCGCCTTGGCGGTCTTTTTCTTCATAAGAACGCGCAGGATGCAGCCGCACGGCGAGTCATTTGCTGGCGAACAGGAGCCGCCGCGCGAGGAGGAGCAGCCGGCCTTGCTCGCACAATGTACACGGCTCGTTGAGGAACACATGGCGCAATGCGACTACGGAGTGGAGCAGTTGGCTGCCGATCTGTGCATGGAACGCACGGGACTATACAAGAAAATCACCGCCATCACCGCCGATACTCCCGTTACCTTCATCCGCAACGTCCGTCTGCGGCGCGCTTCCGAACTGCTAAGGGAGGGCAGGCTAAGCGTAAACGAGGTGGCTGCGCTGACGGGCTTTGCCTCTCCAAGCTATTTCACCAAGTGTTTCAAGGCCAAGTATGGCGTGAAACCGTCTGAATACCGTTGACCTTTATTCCGCAAACCGCCGGGTTGCCGTCAGCAAACGGTGCGTTTTCGATGCGTAAACCGCCCGTTTACGATGGCTGAATGCACCGTTTACGGGGGCTGAATGCCGTGTTTGCGGACGCAAGTGTGGCATTTGGGGAAACGGGCGTGCCGTTTGCGGGTACGAAATGCGCTGTTTCCCCCTCGAAAACCGTGCATTTGTACCTTGAAAGCCGTCCGTTATCAACAAATTTTCCATTCTATTCTTCATTTGTTTTATGCCTTTTCGTCCTTTTGCCGCTACCTTTGCCAGCAAAACCAATAACCTGAAAACAAGTAAAGTATGAAGTCAAAACAGTTGTTGGCCTTGGTTGCAATGCTCGGAATGACGGGTTTGGCCAAGGCAATCACCAGTCAGGTGGGCGGACAGCAGGTCTCCATCGAGTTCCAGTCGCCCTCTATCGTGCGCATACTCAAGGCTCCGCAGTCGGAAAAGGTGGAGAAAAGGAGTTACTGTGTGGTGCTTAAAGCACAGAAGATAAAGGATTTGAAGACCGTGGAGACGGCAGACGGGGTGGAAATATCCTCGTCCTGCATCACCGTGGCGCTCGACCGCACCAGCGGAACGGTGACTTTCCGCAATGCAAAGGGCGAGAAACTGCTCACAGATGCACGCACCTGCTTTGAAAGGCGCACCGACGAGGCAAACAAAGGCAAGCTGCGCACAAAGCAGTACTTCGTTCTCGAACCTGAAGAAGCCATCTACGGACTTGGACAGCTTAGGGACACGCACATGAACCAGCGCGGACGCCGCAACATAACGCTGTGGAACAACAACACATACATAGCCATACCGTACTTCACGAGCGAGAAAGGCTACGGAATCTATTGGGACAACGCCGGCAAGACATACTTTGATGATGCCGACAGCACATCTTTCACCAGCGAAGTGGCCGCCTGCGCCGACTATTACTTCATGTATAGGGACGGAACGCAGGACGGCGTAATAGCAAGCATAAGGGAGTTGACCGGCCAAGCCACCATGTTTCCGCTCTGGTCTATGGGGTTCTGGCAATGCAGGGAACGGTACAAGACCAGCGACGAACTGGCCGGCGTGCTCGACAAGTATCGTGAGTTGCAAATACCCCTCGATGCAATAGTGCAGGACTGGCAGTATTGGGGCTGCGACTCCAACTGGAATGCCATGAAGTTCCAGAATCCGTACTACATAAATAAGGTTGGCGACCCTGCTTACGACAAGTTCCTTCCCAAAGACATGCGCAAGATGAAAGTTCAAGGTACGCCCCGGCTCAAGAGTCCGGAGGAGATGGTGAAATATGTGCACGACAACAACGCCCGATTGATGATAACCATCTGGGCAAACTTCGGCCCCTGGACCGACCAGTACAGGGAACTGAAGAAGACAAACGCCCTGCTCCCGTTCGACACGTGGCCGAGAAACAGCGGCGTGATGCCCTATGACGTGTTCAATCCCAAGGCACGGGAGATATA
>CAVAPI010000129.1:0-3691 GCA_963590445.1 Lachnospiraceae bacterium
AGTCGAAGTAGATGCCGCTGCTGGCAAGCAGGTTTGAGTTGCCGTTGTAGGCCAGAGTGCTTACGCGTCCGTTGGTTCCGATGCCGACAGTCACTATCCCGTTGGACATGGTTACGGCGTTTCCGTTCTTTGTCAGCGTTACATTTGCCGTCTGGGCGGCTGCTGCAAGGCTGGCAACGAGCACGGCCAGTGTGGAGAAAAGGTGTTTCATAATGTTTTGTTTTAGTTGTTTTGTTATGGTGCATGGGCTGTTTTGACTGCCGTAAAGGCTTGTGAACCTGGCGGAAGCGGTGCTGCCCTGCTGCAAAATTAGTAAAAATATGTCGTAAACACAGCATTTGCGACGCATAAGTGGCACAGTTACGACACGCAAACCGACCGTTTACGGGGCGTAAATGCCGCCTTTAGCCATTGCAAGAGCAGTCCTTTCACAAGTCTTTCAGCAACACTTCCCTCATTTCCTTGAGGTATTTCGTGCGCGACTGCAACACCTGCGCCCACTTGTCGTTGTAGTATTTGCCCAAAGGCAGGCTCAGCCGCCACCGTCCGTGCGACTCAAGGCGGTCAACCATGCCTCCCACGCTCATGCGGCTTATGCTTTCGGCCGGCATAAAGCGCGATGCAGCCCCCTTTTCGTCGGCACTTACCTCCACCAGAAGGTTGACTGTCAAGAGGTCATAGAGCAGGTCGTTTACGATATGTATGGGGATTTCGGTCTCCCGGCGCAGCTCCAGCGCGGTGTAAGGCCGCCTCCCCTCGTCGAAACGCCTGCATATGCGGCTCATAAGCAGGGCACACATCTGCATGCGGTAGCGGTGGCTTATGTCGGAAGTGTTCATGTCGTAGTCGTAGTACTCCTGGTTCTGGTTCATGTAGCACAGCTCTGCGCCGAACAGACAGATGATCCACGAAATCTGAACCCATAGCATGAACATCGGAAGGGCGGCAAACGAACCGTAAATGGCGTTGTAGCTCGACACCCAGATCTGCGAGTGGATGTAGAAAAGCTGAAGCCCCTGCATGGCCACACCGGCGAGTATGCCCGGCACAATGGCGTTGGTGACCTTCACATGTGTGTTGGGCATGAACACATACAGGGCTATGAACATCAGCGACATCAGCACATAGGGGGAAATGGCGATGCAGAAACGCATCGTGGGGCCGAGTATCAGCATGTCAGGCATGCCCTTTGCCACTGTTGCCATGAACAGTGACAGTCCGGAAGTGAGCACTATGATGAACGGAAACATGAAGAACATGGCCAGATAGTCGGTGAATGTGCGGTAGATACTCCGCTTCTTCTTCACCTGCCAGATGCCGTTGAACGCAGCTTCGATGTTGCTTACGAGCATCAAAACGGTGTAGAGCATGAACACAAGTCCCACTCCGAGGAATATTCCGCCCTTGGTATGCACGAGGTATCTGTTCACGAAATCGACGATAACCTCGGCAGCCTGCGGCTGCGACTGTAGCGTATCGCGGAACCAGATCTCGATATACTTGTTGTAGCCGAACCCTCTGGCTATGGCAAACACCACGGCGAGTATCGGCACAATGGCGAGTAGGGTGGAGTAGGTGAGGGCTGCGGCTTCGCTCACCACGCGCTTGGCGGTGAACAGGCGCACCGCCAGTATGCACCTCTTGGCCGCCTCTACGGGCAAACGCCGCCATATCGGGGCGTTGGGCTGCGGCTTCTGCCATATTCCGGTGCGCAGAAACCTGACCGCTGACTTTACTTTCTCTCTCATAATGGCAAGGTAAAGGTGTGCTGCTTGACGCTGTTCAGACAAAAAAAAGAAAGCACTGCCCCTGTAAGCCGGGTTCTGTTCCGCAGCAACGGGGCTGCGGCGTCTGCCATTTATCCAATCCGTGAGTCACCCCACGGCTTTAGCATTCCACCCTCCGCCGGAGTTAGTCGGGCGGGCAGCCCTCTGACGGCGGTTTACATGAACTTGCAGCCTCCAGCCGGCACGGCCCGCCGATCGCCCGGCGGCCGGTGGTCTCTTACACTCGCCTTCTCACCCTTGCCAGCCTTGCGGCTGGCGGTTGTTTTCTTCTGCCGTAGCCTACTGTCACCAATAGCTTCTACTTTCGGAAGTGGAGCGCCCTGCGCTGCCCGGACTTTCCTCCCGCGCCGCAAATAGGACGCCGGCGGCAGACCGGGGCACTGCTTTCATTGCGCAAATTTACCGTTTTTTCCGCTATCCGGCAAGAAAGAGTCGTGCAAACCTGTACCTATTCAGAAAACAACGACCCCGGCATTGTGAGATTTTCGTGATGCTGCACTATTAGAAAACGACACCGCCCGGCCTTAAGCTCTGCGCTTAAAGCCGGGCGGTGTTCGCTAATGTCAGTCAGTCCTTGGCTTCAGACAAGGCCAAGACCTTACAGCATGGCTACTTCACCATTACTTTCCTCGTCGTGCCGTCGCCCATCTTCAGGATGTTCAATCCCTTGAAAGGCTTGTCCGTCATGCGTCCGTTGGTGTCGTAACGCTTGACAACCTTATTGTTTCCGTTGCTGCCGGGCAGACTGACGCCTGTGTCTTCCATCTCCTCCATGTTGTTGAAGTCCTTCCACTGGTCGGCTGCCTTGTATGCTTCGAGCGAGTTCTTGGGCACATATAGCGTGCATTTCTGCGTGTCGATGCCCGCCAGAGCATCGTTGCCGCACGTGGGCGGTGTCGTGTTGAGGCTTACCAGTTTGGTAATGACGGGACATTTATTGAATGCGCCCTTGCCAATGCTTGTCACGGATTCGCCGATGGTGACTTCAGTCAGGCTTGAGCAACCAGAGAACGCCCAGCCGCCGATTCTCGTCACGGAATTTGGGATGGTGACTGAAGTCAGGCCTGAGCAACCATTGAACGCATAGTCGCCGATTCTCGTCACGGAATTGGGAATGTCGATGGAAGTCAGACTTGAGCAATATCCGAACGCACTTTCGTCGATGCTCGTCACGGAGTTGGGGATGTCGATGGATGTCAGGCTTGAACAACCGTCGAATGCACTATTGCCGATGCTTGTCACGTAATTTGGGATGGAAATGGATGTTAGGTTGCAACCTCTTATCAGTGTATTGCTTGCTGTCTCAATAAGACAACTGCCGTCCGTGTGATAATTGGCATTTCCTTCCTCTACTGCTATTGAAGTCAGGCTTTGGCAATAACTGAATGCATAGTCGTCGATGCTCGTCACGGAATTGGGGATGGTGACGGATGTCAGGCTTGAGCAATCACTGAACGCACCATGGCCGATGCTCGTCACGGAATTGCCGATGGTGACTG
The DNA here is from genome assembly GCA_963590445.1 of Lachnospiraceae bacterium. Lineage (GTDB taxonomy): Bacteria > Bacteroidota > Bacteroidia > Bacteroidales > Bacteroidaceae > Prevotella. The sequence goes on from CAVAPI010000129.1 coordinate 3,287, forward strand.
AGGCCAGGCCTGAGCAATAATAGAAGCCCAGTCGCCGATGCTTGTCACGGAATTGGGAATCTTTATACTTGTCAACCCGCAGTCATAGAACATGTATTTTCCGAGCGTGTCATTCTTTGCATAGAAATCTTCATAATAACATTCTCCGCCCTCAACAATGTTTGCGTCTGTCAGATCCAAGTCAGTGAGTTTGCCTTCAGTACTTCCACCCTCGGCATCCATTCCAGCCATTTCGCGCAGATACCTCACGTCCGTACCGTTAATCGGGCCGGAAACTTTCAGGCTCGTGATTGTGTACTTTTGGTCACTGGCTATCTTCTCCGACAGTGTGCCGGCTTCAGTAAGAGTCACTTCCTCCTGCTGCGCCGAGGCCATTGCGCTGCACAGCACAAAGAGAAGGAGTAG
>CAVAPI010000130.1:0-3564 GCA_963590445.1 Lachnospiraceae bacterium
ACTTTGGGCTGCAAAAGTACGCATTTTTTTCGTAACTCCAAAGGAATAAGCGTTTTTTAGCCCCTCCTTTTACTCTTTTTTCAGGAAAATAAGTACCTTTGCACCCGTAAAAACGAGCAGAAACAAGTAAACATATATATTATTATAAAGCGACATGATCAACTCACAAGACATCAAGAAGGGAACATGCATCCGTCTGGACAACCAGATATGGGTTTGTATCGACTTCCAGCACAGGAAGCCAGGCAAGGGCAACACGGTGATGAACACCAAGCTGAAGAACGTTACCGACGGAAGAGTGCTCGACCGCACGTTCCAGGTGGGCTTCAAACTTGAGGACGTCCGTATAGAGCGCCGCCCTTACCAGTACCTCTACGAGGATCCGACGGGCCGTATCTTCATGAACCAGGAGACTTACGAGCAGATACCCATTGCCAACGACCTCGTAATCGGCCACGAATACATGAAGGAGAGTGACATTGTTGAGGTTGTGACCGACACTACCGACGGAACAATACTGTATGCAGAGATGCCGGTCAAGACAAATCTGCGCGTAACCCATAGCGAGCCGGGCATAAAGGGCGACACTGCCACCAACGCAACCAAGCCCGCAACGCTCGAATCAGGCGTGGAAATACGCGTTCCCCTGTTCATTAACGAGGGCGATCTCATACAGGTTGACACAAGAGACGGCAGCTATCTGAGCCGTGTGAAGGAATAACAGGCGCTGCAACCGTGGCGGCTGTGCCGTGAAGGCGCATGATGCGCAGTGCCGGAAAGACCGGTGCAGTGTGTCATGCGCCCTTTTTTATACCCTGAAACCAATCCATAAAGAAAGCAAGGCCCATGAAATACTCCGTAATAGTGCCCGTATATAACCGTCCCGACGAGGTTGACGAACTGCTCGGCAGCCTTATGCGGCAGACAGAGACTGACTTTGAGGTGATAATCGTTGAAGACGGGTCGCAAAAGGACTGCCGCAGCGTGGTGGAAAAATACTGCGACAGACTCGACGCGGCCTATTTTGCCAAGCAGAACAGCGGCCCCGGACAGAGCCGCAACTACGGCGCCGAGAGGGCAAAGGGCGAGTATCTCATCATACTCGACTCCGACGTGGTGCTGCCGGAGGGCTTTCTTGCCGCTGTCAGTGCGGAACTGGAGCGCGAACCGGCCGATGCTTTCGGCGGGCCCGACCGTTCGCACCCGTCGTTCACCGACACTCAGAAGGCAATAAGCTACTCCATGACCAGTTTCTTCACCACCGGCGGCATCAGGGGGGGCAAGAAAAAGCTCGACAAGTTCTATCCCCGTTCGTTCAACATGGGCATCCGCCGCGATGTCTATATGCGTCTCGGCGGCTTTTCGCCCATGCGCTTCGGCGAAGACATAGACTTCAGCATACGCATCTTCAAGGCCGGCTGCCGCTGCCGCCTGTTTCCCGAAGCGTGGGTGTGGCACAAACGGCGCACAGACCTGCGCAAATTCTTCCGCCAGGTGTACAACAGCGGTATAGCGCGCATCAACCTTTACAAGAAATATCCCTCGTCGCTCAAGCCGGTCCACCTGCTTCCTATGGTTTTCACGGTGGGTGTCATCGCATTGGTGCTCACTTCGGCGGTGGGGCGTGTGCTCATGGCCTACTGCGACCCGCACCGCTGGTACTGGCTGTGCGCCGCTCCGTGGCTGCCAATCATCGCCTACGCCCTGCTGTTGTTTGCGGATTCGACGCTGAAGAACCGCAGTTGCAGGATAGGAGCCGTCTCCGTGGCCGCCGCATTCGTGCAGCTGATGGGCTACGGTTGCGGCTTTGTCAGTGCGTGGTGGCGGCGTTGCGTGCTGCACCACGACGAGTTCCACGCCTTCGACAAGACGTTCTACAAGTAGAACCTCCCCTTTCCCCGCACGGGAATACCGCATCCTGCAGGCTGAACCTTTCCCTTTATCAATGGAAACCCCTGTTTCCGCACCGGCAGACCGTGCGGAAACAGCATGAACCCCACCTCTATGGAAAAGCTGAACATCAACCAATGGGCGGAAGAAGACCGCCCCCGCGAGAAAATGGCGCGCCTTGGCGCAGCGTCACTCGGCAATGCGGAGCTGCTGGCCATACTGATTGGCTCGGGATCTCCGCAGGAAAGCGCTGTTGAACTGATGAAACGTGTCATGGCGGACTGCAACAACAGCCTGAATACGCTCGGCAAAAGGAGCATAAACGAACTGACCAGGTACAACGGCATGGGCCCTGCCAAGGCCATAACCATACTTGCGGCGTGCGAACTGGGCAAGCGGCGGCAGGCGGAGAGGGCGGAGGAGCGCGCCGACCTCGGCTCCGCCACTGCCATCTACAACTATATGCACCCGAAGATGCAGGATCTGGACACCGAGGAGGCGTGGATATTGCTGATGAACCGCAGCTTCAAGCTGATAAAGTGCCAGTGCATTTCCCACGGAGGCATAAGCGAGACGGCTGTGGATGTGCGGATAATCATGCGCGAAGCCCTGCTCAACAACGCCACTGCCATAGCCTTGTGCCACAACCACCCCTCCGGCAACGCCAACCCCAGCCGTGACGACGACCGGCTAACGCAGAACGTGAAGGCAGCTGCCGAGACTATGCGCATCCATCTGGCCGACCACGTGATAGTAACCGACGGGAAATACTACTCATACCTTGAACACGGGAAGCTGTAAACGGCTGTTTCCGGCAGGAAGCCGCTCTTTCCCGGTTTCAGACAGGGCATGAAAAACGCGCCGGAGAGCCTTCTCCGACGCGTTTTCCATGCCCTTTCGTAGGGCAAAGCCGTACTCTGCGGTTTACTTCGTGGATGCCTTCACCTGCGAAGTGGCCGCTGTAGTTGCGTCAACGGCAGCCTTCTTTGCTGCCTTTTTCTTGGAATTGAATGCCTTGCCAACGGCAGCTCCGGCCTTAGTCCCGGCATTTGCAGCCTTGGCAGTGGCCGTTGTAGCCTTGGTCTTTGCCGTTGTGGCCTTCACCTTTGCCGTTGTAGCCTTGGTCTTTGCTTCGGTTGCGCAGCATTTTGCCTTGGTTTCGCAGGTCTTGGCCTTTGCTTCGCACTCCTTGGCCTTTGCTTCGCACTCCTTGGCCTTGGTCTTTGCGTCCTGGCAGCAGGCGTTTGCCACTGCTGTCCCGGCCTTGCAGCACTCGTTTTTCACTGTTGTCTTCACTGTCTGTGCGCTTGCAGAAGTTCCGAAGCACACTGTTGCTGCCATCAGTGCGGCAGCCATCATAATCCTTTTCATCGTTTTTACCTTTCTTTTGTTGCCCTTCCGGGCGTTTTTCAGGCCGCTAAAATACTGGTTTTGCCACAAACGGCAAGCGGAAACAGGGTTAATAATGTATAACAGACGGCGCGCCCTTTCCGTAAAGAGCCGGTTTACGCCCCGTAACCCGGCGGTTTGCGGATGCCAAACGGGCGGTTCGCGACCCGTAACCCGGCCATTTTTTGAAAGCGACCCTGCCGTTTTCCGCTCGTTTGCATTAACTTTGCATAAGTTAAGCTGCACTCGGCAATCTGAAAGCGGGCTTTCATTGCGCTCGTTTGC
>CAVAPI010000131.1:0-3526 GCA_963590445.1 Lachnospiraceae bacterium
CGTTTAGCTCAAGCCGCTGGCGGTGGTAAACGGTCATCTTGGCCTTGTCTGACAGTACTCCCGCCGCCTCCAAGTCGATGTAATGAGGATGCAGAGCGTGGCACGAAACAGCACTGTATGGGCTGGAGTCCATCCAGTCGCGGCGCATTGTCGTGTCGTTGACGGGCAACAGCTGTATCACCTTCTGGCCGGTAAGCACCGCCCAGTCCACCATCCGGCGCAAGTCACCGAAGTCTCCCACACCGTAAGAGCGGCGGCTTCGCAGAGCAAACACGGGCACTGCCACCCCGGCGGCACGCCACATTTGCTCCCTGACGCGCAGTATTCCGCCGTCGAGAACGAGCACCTGGCCGTCGGAAACGGCACGGTCGCCGGTGGTGCGGTTGCCGCCTTCCTCCCATCCGACAAACCCCTGGCTGCGGCCATCGACCACCACGTACTTGTATTCCAACGGGAAATTGATTATGCCCGCAACGTTTATCGACAGCAACCACTGCTGCCGTCCGGCGTACTGCATCGGAAGATAGCGCGATTCGCTCCAGTCGCCTATGGCAGGATGGCCTCCGCACACGCCCAACGACTGCCCCAGCTGAAGCTGGGGAGCCGAGACGCGGAACACAACGGTGCGCCTGAACAGCGGCAGGTGCAGCGGTTTCACCTCCTCGTCGGCCTGACTGTGGATGGAAGTGAGGTATGCGCTGGTGTAAAGGTGGCTCTGCAACGGTATGTCGCGCCAACTGTCGGGCATGAAATAGTCCTTTGTCGGGTCGAAAGCCATGGTTCTCGGCACTCCGTCCCACTCGCTTCGCAGGACATTGCCGCCGGCATCCTTCACCTTATATATATAAGTGAATGACTCCAAGGCGCACTGGCGCGACTCCAAGGCAGTGGTTTCCAGCGTCCATATCTGGCCGTCGTCGGTGTTCATAGGCAGGTCACCGCGGCGCAAACTGCCGTCACGCCCCTTGTAAACGATGCTCACGTGGAGCCTTTCTCCCCAAATGGTATTGTATTCCAGCCTGAAGTGAAGTTTCATCTCTCTGCTTTAGCAAGTCTAAGTTCGCCATACAAAGGTAGCAAAAAAACGATGCAGGGCTAAACATTTGGGGAGAAAACGACGGAAAGGAGTGGAGACAGCGGCAACAGCCCTGCGGTTTTGCCTGTCTCATACTTGCCGTGAACAATACGGAACGGCTGTTTTTTCAGGGCATACCGCCCGTATCGCACTGCCAACAGCCCTGCTTCCCAAGTCAAATGCCACGGTTTGGCAAGTCTCTGGCAGCCAGCCGTTTCCACAAACCTACGGGTTGCGCCCCGCAAACGGGCGGGTTTTGCACCGCCAATGGGCTGTTTACGGGTCACGAACCGCCGGGTTACGGTGCGAAAGAGGCCGGGGCGTGCCACGGCAGTGCCCAGGTCTTTTTCAAAAAGGTTCAAGGTTGCGGTCCGCAAAAGGCTGAAAACATTTCCCCGTCTTTGGGAAAAAGTGTATCTTTGCGCCGCATTTATTAGATGTAAAGCTATGAAAACGTCAAAGCAAAGACGCACCCTGCGCACGGCAACCGTGGTGTTGCTGCTGGCAGCGGGGCTTGTCTGCTACTGTTTCCTGTCCGGTTTTTCCCGTGAAGAGACCGTCCAATACGTCTGTATTGACGCTGACGACACCCAAGACTCGGTCTTTGCCAAGCTCCAGCCCATCGCTTCGGGCAGCGCAATGCTCGTGTTCCGCACCCTCGCGCGCCACAGCGGCTACGCCAACCATGTGCGGACGGGTCGCTATGCAGTGCGTCCGGGCGAAAGCACCATAAAGGTTTTCCGCCACATAAAGAACGGTTTGCAGGCCCCGGTGAGCCTTACCATTCCCGAAACGCGCACTCTCGACCGTCTGGCCGGCGCACTTTCAAGGAAGCTCATGCTCGACAGTGCCTCCACAGCGCAGGCTTTTGCCGACGAAGAGTTCTGTTCGCGCTACGGATATGACACAGCCACCATCGCAGCCCTGTTCATTCCGAACACCTACGACATCTACTGGAATGTCACACTCGACCGTTTCATGGAGCGTATGCAGAAGGAAAACAGGCGCTTCTGGTCGCCCCAACGGCAGGAAAAGGCCAAGAGCATGGGGCTGACCCCCGTCGAGGTGGCCACAATGGCCAGCATCGTTGACGAAGAGACGGCCAACAACGCCGAGAAACCCATGATTGCCGGAATGTACTATAACCGCCTGAAGAGCGGAATGCCGCTTCAGGCCGACCCGACGGTCAAGTTCGCATGGAAAGACTTCGCCCTGCGCCGCATATACCATAAACTTCTGGCGATAAACAGCCCGTACAACACGTACAGGAACACCGGACTGCCGCCCGGCCCCATCAAGATAGCCTCCGTGAAGGGCATCGACGCCGTGCTCAACCACACACGCCACGACTATATGTATATGTGTGCAAAGGAAGACTTCTCCGGTTCGCACAACTTCGCCCGTACATACAGCGAGCATTTGGCCAACGCCGCCAAATACAGCAAGGCTCTTAACGAACGGGGAATAAAGTAGGCGCAGTCACATCCCGACGGGTTGTGCGTCCGTTCCGCACGGCCTTTTGCCCCCAACCGTACTCTGCGGCCTTAAAGCCGGCAAATAAAAGCGACAAAAGTTTTGGTAGTTGTAAGAAAAAGGCTAACTTTGCATCCGATTTTCAAGAATTGCCAATGAAGAATGACCGGATTAAGAATCAGTACCGTATAAACGAGCAGATTCGAGTGCGTGAAGTACGCATCACAGATGACAATGGTTCCATTGTCGTCCCGACGCGCCAAGCTCTGGATATGGCTCGGGAACAAGGGGTGGACCTGGTGGAAATATCACCCAACGCGACCCCTCCGGTATGCCGTCTCATTGACTATTCCAAGTTCCTTTACCAACAAAAGAAGCGCGCAAAGGAGCTTAAGGCCAAGCAAGTGAAGGTTGAAGTGAAGGAAATACGCTTCGGGCCGCAGACAGACGAACACGACTACAACTTCAAGCTGAAACATGCCAAGGAGTTTCTGGAGGGTGGCAACAAGGTACGCGCCTATGTGTTCTTCCGCGGCCGCTCCATTCTGTTCAAGGAACAGGGCGAAGTGCTTCTTCTGAGGTTCGCCAACGACTTGGAGGAGTACGGTAAAGTGGAGCGTATGCCGTCGCTTGAAGGCAAAAAGATGTTCATCTACATCGCCCCGAAGAAGGCCGGAGTGGTGAAAAAGAGCCAACAGGCTTTGGACAAGGAACGGAAAGAGAGCGAAAACGCTGCGGATGCAGCCGCCGAAAGCGCTCAGGATGTTTCGGAAACGCCGGCCAACGGCGGACTTCTGGCCAATGCGAAAATCAGTGCCGATGCGCTCAAGAAGCTGAAAGGCGAAGAATAGGCAGAAAAGAAAGACATGAAAAAGTGCGTAACGCCCGGTATATGCGTTGCCACGTAACAAATAACAATCATAAAACAACAAAACAATGCCAAAAGTAAAGACAAACTCCGGTGCAAAGAAGAGATTT
>CAVAPI010000132.1:0-3335 GCA_963590445.1 Lachnospiraceae bacterium
CTTGGTTCTACGTTCGGTTGGGTGGGCAGACAGACAGTCTATGACCGCCAGACAATGGGACGGGAAGACGAGACAGGACTCGGATGGAGCGGAGATGAGCTGACGGGAGTGCTGGTTGCAGGCAACGACATGACCCATTTGCACACCCATGCGGAGGCCATAGCCGCCACAGGAGGCTACAATATCGCAAGCGCATCGAGCCTTTCCGTGGAGGAAGGCAAGGTTTCGCTGGCCAAATACCGGCTCGTTGACCTCGTTCTCGGGCTGGAATGTAACGACGGACACAGCCTGAAACACTACAAAACCTTTTCCACTATGATGCGTAACAGGCTGCAAGGCTATGCCAAACAGGGCGGCAACCTGCTCGTGAGCGGGTCGTATATCGGCAGCGACATGGCCTCCGGCGCAGAGCAGACGTTCCTTTCCGACGTGCTGAAATGCCGGTGGAACGGCACCAACCGCACCGCCGGCGACAGCATAACCGGTCTGGGGACGAGCCTGACCTACTACAATACGGTGAACGAAGAGCACTATGCCGCCACCTCACCCGACTGTCTGCTGCCCGTAGCCCCTGCCTTTGCAGCCATGAAATACACCGACGGGCGATACAGCTGCATCGCTTACGACGGCTCGGACTACAAATCCGTGGCCATGGGAATACCGTTTGAATGTATCAAGGACAAGGACAAACGCTCGGCAGTAATGCGTTCGTTCCTGAAATTCCTATTGGAAAGCAACCGACAAACCACTAAATAACAACGTTATGTACAAGATTCAATCCAACCAGTCAGGCACTCGGAGCATAGAAGTGAGCAAGCAGCACCTCCAGACCATCAAGGACTACCACCTTTTCCGCAACCTTGTGGACAGCAACGGCTACATTGACGAGACCGTACTCGACAAGCTGAAGCTCAACATCCGTTCACTTCTCGAATCGGAAGCGGGCAAAGACAAGGCTCTGCTCGACCTTTGCCTCGACGTAATATACCATCCCAACATGAAAGCCTTTGGACTTCAGCAGTTAGTCCTGCTGTTTATCGATTGGGAAAACAGCGTCAACGACAATGAAGGAGACCGCACAGGAGTACAGGCTGACTGACTTTCTGCCCACAACAAAGAAAGAAACGGAACTGCGGGGATGGGATGAACTTGACGTAATTCTCTTCTCCGCAGACGCATACGTGGACCATCCGTCGTTCGGAGCGGCGGTTATCGGGCGCACACTTGAGGCTTACGGCTACCGGGTGGCCATCGTTCCGCAGCCAGACTGGCACGGTGACTACCGTGACTTCAAGAAACTGGGACGGCCAAGGCTCTTTTTCGGCATCGCACCCGGCTGTATGGACTCAATGGTCAACAAATATACGGCCAACAAACGGTTGCGTTCTGAAGACGCATACAGCCCTGACGGCCGCCATGACATGCGTCCGGAATACCCGACCATAGTCTATTCGAGGATACTGCGCCAGCTTTTTCCCGACGTACCCATCGTTCTCGGAGGCATAGAGGCATCGTTGCGCCGCCTTACCCATTACGATTACTGGCAGGACTGCCTGCGCAAGTGCATCCTTTGCGACAGTTTGGCCGACCTAATCATATACGGTATGGGTGAGAAACCCATCGTTGAGCTGACCCGACGCCTTGCCCAAGGAGTGCCAATCGGGCAGATCCGCGACATTCCGCAGACCGTTTACCTGTCGCATCCTGACGACATTCCGGGCGGAATCGGGCAGGATGACATAGTTCTGCACAGCCATAACGAGTGCTTAAGGGACAAGAAAGCAGAAGCAGAGAACTTCCGCCACATAGAAGAAGAGTCGAACAAGGTGCACGCACAGCGGCTTTTGCAGGAGGTGGACGGGCAGTTCGCAGTGGTCAACCCACCATATCCGCCCATGACAACCGCCGAGTTGGACGCGTCGTTCGACCTTCCGTACACGCGGTTGCCGCATCCGAAATACAAGAACAAGCGCATTCCGGCCTACGAAATGATAAAACACTCGGTGAATATCCATCGGGGATGTTTCGGAGGATGCGCCTTCTGCACCATATCCGCCCATCAGGGCAAGTTCATCTCGTGCCGTTCCAAGGACAGCATACTGCGTGAGGTGAAGCAAGTGGCACGGATGGCCGACTTCAAGGGCTACCTGTCCGACTTGGGAGGCCCGTCTGCCAACATGTACGGCATGTCCGGGCGCAACAAAGAGCTGTGCGGAAAGTGCAAAAGGCCGAGCTGCATCAGCCCGCAGGTGTGTCCGAACCTCAATACCGACCACAGCAGTCTGCTCGAAGTGTACCACGCCGTTGACGCATTGCCGGGTATCAAGAAGAGTTTCATCGGTAGCGGTGTGCGTTACGACCTCCTTTTGCACAGAAGCAAGGACGATACTGTCAACAAAGCGGCCTCGGCCTACACCCGCGAGCTGATTTGCCGCCACGTAAGCGGCCGTTTGAAAGTGGCGCCGGAGCATACGAGCGACGCCGTGCTGCGACTTATGCGCAAGCCCCCGTTCAGTCAGTTTCAGGAATTCAAGCGGATATTCGACCGAATCAACCATGAAGAGAACCTCAAGCAGCAGATTATACCTTATTTCATAAGCAGTCATCCTGGTTGCCGTGAGGCTGACATGGCCGAACTGGCCGTCCTCACCAAGCGGATGGACTTCCACTTAGAGCAGGTGCAGGACTTTACGCCCACTCCCATGACGGTTAGCACCGAAACATGGTACACCGGCTACGACCCCTATACGCTTGAGCCGGTGTTTAGTGCCAAGTCGCCAAGGGAAAAGCTCGCACAGAGGCAGTTTTTCTTCTGGTATAAGCCGGAGGAACGCCGCAACATAGAGCAGGCATTGCGCCGCATAGGTCGCCCAGACCTTATCGGAGAACTGTGCGGAAGACCGCAAACGACCGTGAAACATGGGCAGAAACCGCAGGAAACCACAGGACAAAGACAACAGGAACGCTATGGAGATAATAGAACAAAGCATAACTCCCAAAAGCAAAACGGCAAAGGCGGAAGACGGAATAGTCATTACCGATGACTTTGTGGCCGTTATAGACGGCAGCACAAGCAAGACTCCGACACGCATATCGCGCTGGCGCACCAACGGTCGCTACTGTATGAAGTTGGTAAGCCACTACATACGCCACGCACCAAAGGACATTGACTCCAGAAGGTTCTGCCTTGGCGTTACGGAATACGTGCGCAGCAAGTACAGCAAGGCGCAATTGGAGCGCGCAGCCGTCCATCCCGAGGAACGGCTCACCGCAAGCTGTGCCGTGTTCAGCCGTCTCCAGCGTCAAGTGTGGCTCATCGGCGACTGCCAGTGCCT
>CAVAPI010000133.1:0-3304 GCA_963590445.1 Lachnospiraceae bacterium
AGGCCGACACCAAGACCACAGGCGAGGGGGTGAAAGACGTAAGGGTAGAACAACTGAAATAAAGGAGCAATGACAAGACTGCTAACCACACTGGCCTTTGCCGCCCTGTGCGCAATGGCCAACGCCCAAAGCATAGACCTGTCGGGCGAATGGGCGTTTTCAATGGGAGAAAAACCCACACTCGACGACAGGATAACGTTGCCCGGCTCGATGCTCACCAACGGCAAGGGCGACGAAGTGACCGTAAACACACAATGGACGGGCAGCCTGTATGACTCGTCATACTACTTCAACCCCTACATGGCACGCTACCGTGAGGCCGGCAACATGAAGTTTCCCTTCTTTCTCACCCCGTCGAAGCACTACATAGGCTACGCCTGGTATGGCAAGACGGTGGTTGTGCCCAAGGCATGGAAGAAACGCCGCGTCATACTCACCCTTGAGCGTCCGCACATAGAGACCGCAGTCTATGTGAACGGCAAACTGGCAGGGCGCGACTCGTCGCTCAGCGTGGCTCACGAGTTCGACGTTACTCCCTATATTGCCTTTGGCAAAGCCAACGACATAAGGATTAGGGTATATAACGGCATCGAAAACGTGTGTGTGGGACAGGACTCCCACAGCGTGACCGACCAGACGCAGGGAAACTGGAACGGCATTGTGGGGCGCATGGCACTTGTTTCAAGGCCAAAGCAATATATTAATAATGTGCAGGTGTATCCTGACGTGGAGAAAAAGGCCATAAAGGTGGTGGCCAACGTCATAGGCGGCAAGGGCAAGCACGACATCAGCTTCAGCGCGGGCGGCAACACGGTCAACCTGCGAGGCATTGAAGCCGACGGGAACGGCAACATCACCACCACTATATGTATGGGGGACGGCGTGAAGCTGTGGGACGAGTTCACGCCAAATCTCTACACTCTGACCACAACGCTTGGCGACGACACCGTAAGGACCACCTTCGGCATGAGCCAAATAAGCATAAAGGGACGGCAGTTCTACATGAACGGGCGCAAGATATGGATGCGTGGCACAGTGGGAAACTGCTGTTTCCCGCTGACAGGCTACCCTCCCACCGACGAAGAGTCGTGGCTCAGAGTGTTCCGCAAGTGCAAGGAGTATGGTCTGAACATGATGCGCTTCCACTCCTACTGCCCGCCTGAGGCCGCCTTTGCAGCCGCCGACAAGGTGGGAATATACCTGCAGCCAGAAGGCCCGTCGTGGCCTAATCATGGCGTAAAGCTCGGCCGGGGCATGGCCATCGACAGCTATCTGCTCGACGAGACGCGGCGCATGGTGGAGAAGTACGGCAACCACCCGTCGTTCTGTATGCTTGCCGCTGGCAACGAGCCTGCCGGCGACTGGGTGAGATGGGTCGGCGACTTCGTTGACTACTGGAAAGCCACGGGCGACCGCCGCCGCGTTTATTGCGGAGCGTCTGTCGGAGGAGGCTGGGCGTGGGACCCAAAGAGCGAGTATCACGTGAAGGGAGGCGCGCGCGGACTTGACTGGGACCGCCGTGCGCCGCAGTCGGTTGACAACTTCAATGAGAACATGATTAAGGTGGTGCAGAAGGGAAGTACAACGCTGACGTTCGACATGAACGAACCCTATCTTGCCCACGAGGCAGGGCAGTGGTGCGCCTTTCCCGACCTGCGTGAGCGTAGTCAGTACACGGGAGCATATAAAGCCGGCAACTTCGACATCTTCGCCGACTTGCTGCGCGACAACGGCATGGAGAGTCAGTCCGGCAAGTTCCTTGAGGCAAGCGGCAAGCTGCAGACCCTCGCCTACAAGTATGATATAGAGCGAAACCTGCGCACAAGAGACTACGCCGGCTTCCAGCTGCTCAGTCTCAACGACTACAGCGGCCAAGGCACAGCCCTTGTGGGCGTGCTTAATGTGATGTGGAGGGAAAAGGGCTACTGCACATCCGACGACTGGACGCAGTTTTGCGCGCCTGTGGTTCCGCTGGCCAAGTTCCCCAAGTTTGTCTATTCCAACGCCGACACTTTGCGCGTGAACGTAGATATGTATAACGCAAGCGGCGCAGACCTGGACAGTGTGGTTGAGACAAGCGCCATCATTGACGGGCAGCAGAAGTTCTACAAGTGTCTCGTCTCGCAACGTCCCATACCGTTAGGCAAGACCGAAGACGTGATAGCTCTGGATTATCCGCTCGACAAGTTCGACAAGCCAACAAAGCTCACCCTGTCCGTCACCGTACACACCCGGAGCGACAAGAGGCAATTGGCCGAGAACCATTGGGACTTCTGGGTGTACCCTGAAAAGACCGTCATGCCGCAGCCTAAGGGAATACTCGTCACCGACACGCTCGACGCAAAGGCAATCAACGCTCTGGCCAACGGCGGAAAGGTGCTGATAGAGGCGGCAGGCAAGGTGAAGATGGGGGGCGACATCGCGCAGCAATACCTTCCCGTGTTCTGGAACACAAGCTGGTTTAAGATGCGACCGCCGCACACCACCGGGGCTTACATCGACAATCGGCACCCGCTGTTCCGCAGCTTCCCCACCGACAACTGGTCGAACCTGAACTGGTGGGAACTGCTCAACAGGGCGCAAGTGATGAACCTGCGCGAGTTTCCCGCCGCGTACCAGCCGCCCATACAGCCCATCGACACGTGGCACGTGAGCCGCAAACTGGGTATGGTGGTGGAAGCCAACGTGCTGAACGGCAAACTGCTGATGACCACGATGGACATTTCGCGCAACCTTGACAGCCGGCTCGTGGCGCGGCAGATGCGCAAGGCCATACTGGAATATATGGACGGCGACGACTTCAAGCCCACAATCACTGTGGAGCCGCAGGTGATAACCGACCTGTTCACCAAGTCAGCTCCGGCGGTAGATATGTTCACCAACGAGTCGCCCGACGAACTAAAGCCCAAACTTAAATAGCGATGCGCCGCCTCCGTTGACATGACGGCGCGCATTCCGTTGCACCATGGCCGCATTTATTTCGCAGATACCGTGACCGCCGGAATAAAGCCGCGACAAGGATGCATAAAGTGTCGGTGGCGCGCACAACGCCGTGCTGTTAAAATGTGTAAAAGGGCAGGACGGCAGACGAATATCCTTGGCTTTTCAGATAAATAAAGGTAACTTTGCAGCCGCTATCCGTGCTGTAACAGTCCAAAAGGCAGGATGTGGCATCGCTAAAGGCGGTGTGTTTGGGAGCAAATCCCGACTTCTGCCCGCATCAGACCTGTCCGGTTGCATCACGCAAAAGCCGCAATGGTGGAATTGGTAGACACGAGGGACTTAAAATCCCTTGGCCAGTGAT
>CAVAPI010000134.1:0-3227 GCA_963590445.1 Lachnospiraceae bacterium
GGGCTTCGACATTTCTTTCCCTCCCCATCGTGGGGGAGGGACTAAGGGAGGGGCTTATTAATACACATCTTATGAAGAAAATCGTGAAAGGCAACGACTTCACCATGCGCATACCGGTGAAGAAGATAGTGGTGGACGGCGAGGATGAAGCGTGCTCACTGGTAGCGTTTCCCCTGCCTGCCTGCACCGACGTGATGGTGAGGATGGTAAGCGCATACAGGCGCATAGAGCTGGATTACAGCATCGACGCGGCGGAGGACAACATTATCATCGCCAAGGTGGAGGGAGCGAAGACACCCCTCGGCACCTACGCCATAGAGGTGAAGGGCAAGATATTCGGCAACGACTGGCGAAGCAACGAGTATCCACAGCTACAGTTGGTCAACGAGAACGCCGATGCCGACACGACGTTCACCGAGACCGACGAGGGCGACGACTCTGTGGAGATGGACACGGCGATAGTGTTCCTGCCTCCCACGGCAGAGCTGAGCAACCTTATCAGCAATGCCGAGAATCTCGTTACCAAGGCGGACGAAGCCGTGAGCAACGCCGAGAAAGCCGTGGCGGAAGCCGAGAACATAGACATAGACATCAACGGCAGCGACCTTGAGATAACACGCAAGAGCGGCGAGAAGAAAGGCTTCAACCTCCTTCTGCTGAAAGGTGACAATGGAGCCGACGGCAAGGACGGCAAGGACGGCGGCGTGGTACCGATAGTGTGCCTTCCCGAGGACGAATATAACGCCTTGGAGTCCAAGGATGCTGACACCTATTACATGATAACGGAGGAGTAGGCGCATGATATACAAGGACGGCAAGGAGATAACGGCGGTGCGGCTTGGCACGAGGGCCATGTCCGCGATATACAAGGGTGCCGTGCTGGTATGGCAGGCGATAAGCAGTTGCTTCGGCGGCGGCCATTGGGCGAACGAGAAGGCATGGAGCGACACCGACGGTTGGAAAAATCAATAAAAAAACAAACGATATATGGCAAAGAAAGTATCACCAAACAGCATCAAGAGCTTGACGGAGGACTGGGGCAACGACATTGCGAGCGGACTTCCCTATTCCGGCCAGGCGGTGCAGGATTTCATCAAGAAGCAGTTCGGCGCAAAGGTGGGGTATATATGCCCCTCGACAAGTGCCGACAACAGGAACTACTATCACATCTGGGGTTTCGCCACGGAAGCCGACAAGGACGCTTACCTCGCCGACCCCGAGGGCAGCGCAGCCCTTTTGCTCGTTGACGCTACACTTCCCATCAGCGCAGTGCAGGACAGCTACGGCGCATACCTCTGGGCGGACGTGGGCGCAAGCAACGACATGGTGGTGAGCGGAGACAGCATGAAGGTAAGGCTTCGCTTCGCAGGAGTGCATACCAGCGCAGGAGACCGACTGAACCTTGGCATGGGCGGAACGCTGACGATAGAGCGCAAGACGGGCAACACCGACTGGACGGTGGAGGCGACGCTTGCCAACGCATTGTCGAGCACCGACTACGCCGACACGGAGAACTACACCGAGATGGAGATTGGCGGCTACCTTGCGAGCGGAAAGCAGCAGATAAGGATGAGGGCGAGCGTGGAATATACCGATGAGAACGGCGAGACCAAGACCGCCACCTCCACCTATGTTGCGATAGGCAGCAGCGTAACCAAGACGAACCTCGACATTGCTTGCCAGCAGAACTGGCAGACACCTATCATGGCGGCAACCTATAAGGACAGGGGCTACCCTATCAGTTACATGGTGTACGGAGCGGTGGCCAAGACGCTTCATGTGGAGATAACGGGCGGAAACAACAAGACGCTCTCGTTGGAGTATGCCTTGACCGCCGACCAAGACTCGGCTACCATCGGCAAGAACGTGGCGGACTCGACCGACACCTACAAACTGTGGCAACACGGCGTGAGAACCGTGAAGGCATGGCTGACCGCCGATGACGGGCAGGGCGGCGAGATAAAGTCGCAAGTGTTGGTGAACCGATTCATGGTGGTGAACCCCGTGACGGATGCGGACAAGACCACGCCATACTTGATGCTACAGAATGTTGTGACCACTTGCGACAACTACGCACAGGCGGACTTGTGCCAATATGCCGTCTTTTCGCCCGGTGCGGACGGCACGACCAATGACGGCGAGGCAGTGACAACCATTTTTTATCTGACGGACTATGCGGAGAACTTCCCTGATGATAACCCTACGCAGTATTTCAGAATAGAGAGCAGCGTAAGCCCCGGTACGCAGAACACGCTCAATACAACGGTGGAGATAGAGAGCGAGGATGATGAGCAAAAGAGCATCCCTGCTTATTTCCGTGTGTGGAGAAAGGCGGCGGACGGCAGCGAGGTGAACTTCATGTCGGCTTCCATGGGGACGAGCAATACCGTTATCAACGTGGACAACTCGGAAAGTTATGCGCCCCGGAGCGGTGCGGACTTTGTGTTGAACCCAAAGACCCGTAACAACTCGGAGAGCAACCCTCAGACCATCGTGAACGCCAAGACGGGCGAGACGGTGGAAAGCACATGGTCTGGCTTCGGTATGGTGAAGGACGGATGGATAGCCTCGGACGAGGACGGACAGAGAGTGCTGCGTGTTCCAGCAGGGGCAAAGGTGAACTTCAAGTATAATCCGTTCAGTCAGTTCTTGACTACCGCCGACTCATCATTGGAGATTGAGCTGGACTTTAAGGTGCGCAACGTGACCAACGAGGAAGACCCTATCGTCAGCCTGTTTGAGGACTTGACCACCACCGACTCGCAGGGCAATCAGACGACTACCTTTAGAGGCTTGAAGATGCTTCCATTAAAGGGCGAGATACACACCAAGAGTAATGCCGTAAGCTCAGAAACGGACTTCAACTGGCGTGAGGGCGTGCGTACTCATGTGGCTATCAACATACACAATGCGGTTGCTCCGAACAAGGGCGATGCGCTTGTGCCAAGTACATCTACCTACGACACGACCGCCACAAAGATTGCCCTTGTGAGAGTGTTTATCAATGGCGACATCGAACGTGAATACAAATACTCTATCACCGACACCGAGGAGTTTTGCACGGCACTGATGAGCAATGGCGGTTTTACCATTGGGCAGAGCGGAGCGGACATAGACATCTACGGCATCCGCATCTACCAAAACATGGCTTTGGAGAGCAGTGACGTGTTGGGCAACTACATATCAACCCTGCCCACCACCGCAGAGAAGCAAGCCATGAGGAAGCG
>CAVAPI010000135.1:0-3113 GCA_963590445.1 Lachnospiraceae bacterium
TTTTAACGAAGGAAAGTCTGTCAGAAAGACCTCATGCACATGAAATGTCCGATGCACGCACGTGCGTTTTGTGACGAAGAATAGCCTCGTTGACGGATGAGGTGTAACCATTAGATTCCTTCGGGATGGCTTCGGGACTCGTTCGGGACAGAGACTATCCTCCCTGCGCACTCCATATTACTACATAGAGAAGACAACTTCTTTATCCCCAACAAAACAGAATTTATATCTTTTTTGCCGATTTTTTATTCCAAAACCCTTTCATTTCGTTTTTTTTCATAACTTTGCCATTGAGTTTCAGCCCAAACGTGAAAGTAAAGAGGGAAACACGCTCTTCCATCCGCATCTTCCGTTTCGGCATTCCCTGCCCGATGCGAGGCTCGGCAAACAGCCTTTCCCAAAGAGAAGCATCACGCCGGGAGGGAACAGAAAAGAGGACGAAGTCCAAGAATTGTGGGGCAGACAGCGGTGCAGTTCCCGTGCTTCTTTTTGTCTTTAGCCCTTACCTACTTAGTGTTATCAATACCGCCGGACATCCGGAAACAACGGCCGGCACAAAACAGACTAAGATTATGAAAAACGTATTTATAGCCTTCGCCCTGGCCTCATGCAGCATGATGGCACAGGCACAAGCCGTGCAAGAACAGCAAGACTCCCACAAATGGAAAGTGGAAGCGGAAACGGGCGTCAGCCTGAGTGTACTCGACATCGACGTGTCGGGACTGCCGAACACCGAATACAAAGTCCGCCCGGGATTTACGTTTGGCGTTGCAGCAGAATACAACGTTGTGGACAATCTGGCGGTTGGACTTGGCGTACGTTTCGTGCAGCGCAACTATCTCTACCAGAATCTTGGGGGCGATGCCTGGGACACCCGCTACACAAACAACTTCATAAGCGTGCCGCTCACGGTGGGCTATTACTTCATCCACAACCCCTACAAGGAGAAGGGTCTGTGGGTGAAGCCGCAAGTGGGTGTGTTTTACGAATACTTCACCTCCATGCACACCAAAGGCACATACATTATGGACATAATGGAAGGCTATGAGGGCGACGGGGTTTATCTTGACTACGAAACCACCTACGATTTCGGTGCCAACGAAAACCACCTGCGCCGCAGTCTCTTCGGCGGTGAGGTGGGTATACAGGCCGGCTATTCGTTTGGCCGTATCGATGCCTTCGCCAGCTATCGCTACCAGTATGGTTTCTCCCACATCTACCAAGAGAAGTCGCTCACAAGCAAGACGGCACGCCGCAATTCCAGCGTAATCACGGTAGGTGCATCATATAAGTTCTAAGTAACCACATAAAAACACTACAATTATGGAAAACAATAACTACAACATACGCCGCAGGATTGCCAGCATCAAAACCATTGCCGCCAGTCTCTTCGTCCTGATTTCTTTGCCTTTCGCACTCGCAGGGTGCGTGGCCGACAACGAAGCAAACACCAAGTCGATATACGACTACACCGACAACGACGTAAAGTCGTATGGCGACCTGTTTGAAGTGTTCTGGAACGTTATGGACCAGCGCTATTGCGACTTGAACGAGCAGCCGGGTGCGTCATCGCTCGACTGGAACCAGGTGTACGACGAATACAAGACCAAGTTCAATGCGCTGAAGACATTCCAGGCCACTTCGGAGTTTACACAAGCAGAGATACAGGCCGACAACGCCAAGGCTCAGCAGTACTTCAAGGAAATAGTAGGCAAGATTATAGACCAGCATTTCTGCCTATCGGTCAAGCTGCCCGTCTCCCATGGTTCCTATGAGACCGTTTATTTCATGAGCACCCTGCGCAGTAAAGATCCGTATTTTCCCTTGGATTCTCGGTGGGAATACATCAAGAGCCAACTGAAGCTGGATGGAACAGCATTTGGCTATTCCTATAATACAGGTGGAGACGATGATCTTTTTATGGAAGCGGGGTTTCTGAAAGACCATCCTGACATTTACTATTTAGGGTTTAGTAATTTTACCATCTATCCGAATTTCTATCACACGTACAAGCAAGAGTACCTTCCTGTCAATTCAGAAAGCCCCTACCATCTAAGCCAACAGATAATAGCCGACAAGGCGAAAGAATTGGTCTCCTCCGATGAAAAGCGTGCCATGATAGAGCAGGAGGCTACCGCCCTTCTTTCCGTCATTGACAATTACATGGCTTCAAACGATGTGCAGACACTCTGCAAGAAGATGGTGGCCTACGAGAATGACGGAGACTACTATGGACTGACAGACTATGCACAAAAGGCCTGCTACAGTATGCCCGACATCCTCGCCAACCTACCGTCGCAAGAAGACGTTTCCGGTGTAGCAAATCAAATCAAAGAGATGATAAAAAGAGCCGACGATTGTCAAGCCATTTGTTCAGACACGAACTTCGCAAGATGGTACGTTCAGGCATTGGCACAATATCTATGGCATGAGCGGGAGTTCAACAACTATTGGAGCGACGTTCTATTTACTTACAACCATCCTCTTGTAGAACAATATCGCCGATATTTCCTGGAGCCATTGAAAGAGGGAAAGATCAACAAGCTCATACTTGATTTGCGCAGCAATGGTGGAGGCTATTTTGCAGACACCCGTTTTCTCACCGACTACTTGGTGAGCCACACCGCCACCTATTGTTATACCCGCAAGAAGGAGAACGACAATCCCTATGGCTACACGCCTTGGATACCACAGCAAATCGTCGTGACACCCAACAGCTTGGGGCGCGACATCCCCACGGCAGTACTGATTGACAACAATAGTGCCAGCATGGCGGAAATGACTCCGCTCATATTGAAGAGCCAGGGCGACCACGTAAAGATAATCGGAAGGAATAGCGCCGGCGCACACAGTATGCTCACGGGCAACACGTCCAACAACGGAGGATGGATAGGCAATGTAACGAGCTACCTGTATTTCTATATGCCTGTCACGATAGCGAAAGACGCCAACGGCAATCTGTTGGAGGCGGTGGGAATCACACCCGACTACCCCGTTGAGTCGATGACGGAAGAGGAAATAGACAACATCAATAACAACACCAGTTCGGCAAGAGACCGGGACATGGAAAAGGCCATCGAGGTGTTGCAATAGTTGAATAATAGCTTGCTTTT
>CAVAPI010000136.1:0-3011 GCA_963590445.1 Lachnospiraceae bacterium
ACGCTCTTGCCGTTGCGCTCCGGGTGCTCCGTGCGCACATAGTTTTCCTGGAAAGCCATCTCTGTAATGGCCGCTTCATCCTCCCTATTGGTGGTAGGCTCGTGCTCTATGAGATTGAGCACACAGGCTTTCTCGCACAAAGCCGGGCAGATGCGTCCCGTAAATTCGGGAAAGTCGTTGGTGGAGTTAAGCAGTCTGTATGCCAACTCGTAGTCTCCCTTGTACAGAGCATCGTTCCACTCTGGCGGTTTGTTGCCCAACGGACACGCCCAATGGCAGAACGGCACGCCGCAATCCATGCAACGGCTGGCCTGTGTGCGGCGATCATTACTGTTAAGTGTCTGCTCCACCTCTCCAAAGTCATGGATTCGGTCATGCAGAGGCCTGTATCCCGCCTCCTGACGGTGTACTGTTAAAAACGCTTTTGGATTTCCCATTGTCTTTATTCTGTTATGTTGGCGAGCGAAAGGCGAAGCTCCGCAGGCGCAAGGCAGCAACGGCCGTTGCCAAATCCGCGTCTTGCCCGTTACGAAACGGGCTTACCGCCGCTCTCCGCTCACCTCTCTCTGTTCCTAACTCTGTTAATAATCACGCTGCATGTCGGCAATCTTCTGCTGCAACTTGCGCACCTGCTCCTCCTGAAGCACGCGCTTGTACTCGATGGGAACCACCTGTATGAAGTCTTCAACATACCTGTTCCAGTCGTCAAGCATGGTGCGGGCAAGTTTAGAGCCTGTATATAGGTAATGCTGGCGTATCAGTTCGTGCAGCTCCTTGCGGTAGTTGCTGTCCTCAACGAGGTTGATTTCCACCATATCCATGTTGCAGAAGTAGTCGAAGTTGTGGTTCTTGTCCCACACATAGGCCACACCGCCGCTCATACCTGCGGCAAAGTTGCGTCCAGTCTCACCCAGTACAACCACACGGCCGCCGGTCATGTACTCGCAACAGTGGTCTCCTGCGCCCTCAAGCACGGCTATGGCGCCCGAGTTGCGCACTCCGAAGCGCTCGCCTACCTTACCGTTAATGTACAACTCGCCGCTTGTGGCTCCATACAGACCTGTATTGCCGGCGATAATGTTGTCTTCGGCCGCGAAGTTGCTTCGTGTGGGAGGCAAAATGGCTATGCGCCCGCCGCTAAGTCCCTTGCCGAAGTAGTCGTTGGTTTCGCCTTCGAGCTTGAAGTTCACGCCTTTCACGAGGAAAGCGCCGAAGCTCTGTCCGGCAGAACCCTTGAACTTGATGTTAACCGTGGAGTCGGGCAGTCCTGCCTCGCCGTACTTGTCGGCTATCATACCGCTAAGCATAGTGCCGACGGCGCGGTCGGTGTTCTTGATGGCATAGTCGAGGTTCACCTCGTCCTGCTTTTCTATCGCTCTCTGGGCGGCACGTATTATCTGCTGGTCAAGTACCTCGTCGAGTTCGTGCTTCTGGCTGGTAGTATGGTACAGGGTACAGTGTCCTGTCTCCTTGTGCAGCAGGCGGCGGAAGTCGAGTGACGACGTCTTTGGGTCGCTGCTCTTCCTCGGAACGATAAGCTCCGTGTGGCCAACTATGTCGTTCAGCTTCGTGAAGCCCATGTCGGCGAGATATTCGCGCACCTCCTGGGCCAGGAAAGTGAAGAAGTTGATGAGGTATTCATAGCGGCCTATGAAGTGTTTCCGCAGCTCCGGGTTCTGTGTAGCCACGCCCATAGGACACGTATTGAGGTTACATTTGCGCATCATCACGCATCCCAGCACTATCAGAGCCGACGTTCCGAAACCGAATTCCTCGGCTCCGAGCATCGCCATCATTATGATGTCGCGTCCTGTCTTGAGCTGTCCGTCCACCTGTAGGCGCACCTGGCCGCGCAAACCGTTCTTCATAAGGGTCTGTTGCGTCTCGCTGATACCGATTTCCGGCGAGATACCGGCAAAGCGCATGCTGGATGCGGGGCTTGCGCCGGTGCCTCCCTCGGCTCCGGAGACCACTATAAGGTCGGCTTTGGCCTTTGCAACACCCGCAGCAATGGTACCTACGCCGCTCTCTGCAACGAGTTTCACACTCACAGCGGCCTTCGGGTTGATGTTCTTCAGGTCGAATATGAGCTGCGCGAGGTCTTCTATTGAGTAGATGTCGTGGTGCGGCGGAGGCGAAATGAGCGATATTCCCGGTATGGAGTGGCGGGTCTTGGCGATTATCTCGTTCACCTTGAAGCCCGGAAGCTGTCCTCCCTCGCCCGGTTTAGCACCTTGGGCCACCTTAATCTGTATCTCCTCGGCGTTGACCAGATACTCTGCGGTCACGCCGAAGCGTCCCGAAGCTATCTGCTTGGTCTTCGACGAGAGCGAAATGCCGTCCACCGTGGAGTGGAAGCGCGCGTTGTCCTCACCTCCCTCGCCGGTATTGCTTCGCCCGCCCAGCTTGTTCATGGCAAGAGCGATGGCTTCGTGAGCTTCCTTAGACAGTGCTCCGAAACTCATTGCGCCCACTACGAAGTGCTTAACGATTTCTTCTACCGGCTCAACCTTGTCGATTGGGATAGGATTCCGCTTGTAATCGAAGAAGTCACGGATGAAGATAGGACTCTCTTTCTCGTTGACTGCCTTGGTGTACTCCTTGAATTTGTCATAGTTACCCGTGCGTGTAGCCAGCTGAAGCGTGGCTATAGTCTCCGGATTCCATGCGTGCTTGATGCCGTCCTTGCGGTAATGGAACTGTCCGAGGTTGGGCAGGAAGTCTGTCTGCGTCTTTTTCGAGAACGCTTCGTCGTGCAGACGTATCGCATCCCGTGCGATTGTCTCCAGCCCGATGCCGCCTATTGTTGAAACCTCGGTGCCGAAATAGTTGCGGAGCAGGCTTTCCGACAGACCGATGCTCTCGAAAATCTTCGCACCGCGGTAGGAACGGATGGTGGAGATGCCCATCTTGGCCATTATCTTGAACAGTCCCTTCTTCACGGCCTTGATATAGTTCTTCTCAGCCGTAGCGTAGTCCTCCTGAATCTTGTGCTTCTTCACAAGGTCGTC
>CAVAPI010000137.1:0-2985 GCA_963590445.1 Lachnospiraceae bacterium
GCTTCACCCACGGCATCAGCTGCTTGTAGTGCAGTCCCTCAAGGTCGCGGCCTGTATATTCTCCCACTATGCGGTAGGGGATTACCTTGTCGCCGTGCTTGTAACCGTCCATCGGCAAGTCCTTTCCCTCCGGTTTCAGATATGCCGGAATCAGGTCTTTGGCTATGATTACGGTCACCGGCGCATCGTTATAGGCGTTGTAGGTCTCAACGGCAAGGTAGGTAAACGACGGTCCGACGCACAGTGCCGTGTTTGAAGGCAGCGTCCAGGGGGTTGTAGTCCATGCAAGGAAGTACGGTTTCCCCCACCTTGTCCACTCCTCTTTGGGGTCTATGGACTCGAAAAGTGCCGTACACGTGGTGTCCTTCACGTCGCGGTAGCATCCCGGCTGGTTCAGCTCGTGTGAGCTAAGTCCCGTTCCTGCTCCCGGACTGTAGGGCTGTATCGTGTAGCCTTTGTACAGGAGATCCTTGTCATACAGCTGCTTCAGCAGCCACCACAGTGTCTCTATGTACTTGTTGTCGTATGTGATATAGGGATGGTCAAGGTCAACGAAGTAGCCCATCTCCTCGGTCAGCTTGCGCCATTCGGCCGTGAATTTCATCACGTTCTCGCGACACTTGCGGTTATAGTCCTCCACTGAGATGTATTTCTCCGACGCTTTGTTGTCGATGTCGGCCTTGGTTATGCCAAGTTCCTTCTCCACTCCAAGTTCAACGGGCAGTCCGTGGGTGTCCCATCCGGCCTTGCGGTGCACCTGAAAGCCCTTCATTGTCTTGTAGCGGTTGAACGTGTCCTTGATGGAGCGTGCCAGCACATGGTGTATGCCTGGGTGTCCGTTGGCCGAAGGCGGCCCTTCGAAGAATACAAACTGGGGGCATCCCTTGCGCTCGTCCACTGACTTGCGGAAGACATCCTCCCGGTTCCACATATTTAATATGTCGCTGTTGACTTGCGTCAAGTCCAAACCGTTGTGCTCGGCGAATTTCTTGGCCATGTGCTTTGTTGCTTTTATTGGAGGGTTCCTGCACGCTTCTTGCCTGAAACCGGAGCTGCTCCCATTCGTCTGCCGTCGTTTGGCCGGACTGGAATGCACACATCCCGGTCTGCCTGTGCGGCGGTACGTTAGGGAAAGAGACCGGGACGCGGCAAGGCGTGACCCATTGTTTCTTTGCTGTTTGCTGCATCGGCGGCCTTTGGGAGATCGCCTTGCAAGCGTTATTTTATATGGAAACGCAAAGGTAGTGCTTTTTTCCCATACGGCAAAAATATTATATTTTTTTAGAAACCGCCCCTGCCGGCCAGCAGCCTTGCGGCTATTCCAAGGTTGAAAAACCTGTACGGCGCGAACGCCATCGCGCATCTTGTCTTTCCCTCCCCGATTTTGTCCGCAAAAAAGATTGCATACATTTTTGCCAAAGATATATATAATCTTTGCCGAAAATGTATATGATCTTTTGGAAAGATATATATGATGTTTTTCGGAGGCAACCTGAATGGCTGCGAGAAGTTCCCACGGCACGGTTTTTACTCGATGTCGCAGTTTTTACTTTGCTGTATATAGTGTAAGAAACGGATAGAGAATAAAATGGGCAATGACTTGAACACTCTATTGGCGTAAACGACTGGTGGGCGCTTTGTCGCCATCAGTACGGGCGGCGTGGTGTACTGCGTGGCGAGGGGCTGTCGGCATTTGTATAGTGCGGTAACGAAACAAGCTTTGGAATACTGTCCGGACTTCGTTTCGGGTTCATATTGGATTTTGATTTGTTCAAGATTTGTTTTTCTGTTCGTTTCCGTTATGTTTCTTTGCGATAAATTTGCTACCTTTGCATCCGCTTAAGCTGCATACAAATTTATAATATTATAATTTTTTATGTATTTTACTTTATTCATTACCGTTATCTTGACGGCTGTCGTGCTTGTTGTAGGTGCGTATGTGGTGGCCAAACTTATTGGCCCGCGTTCTTACAACCCGGTGAAGGGCGAGCCGTTTGAGTGTGGTATTCCCACAAGAGGCTCGTCGTGGATACCCGTCCACGTGGGCTACTATCTCTTTGCCATCCTCTTTCTGATGTTTGACATCGAGACGGTGTTCCTTTATCCGTGGGCAGTAGTGGTGAAGCAGTTTGGGGCGATGGCGCTTTACAGTATCGGCTTCTTCCTGCTGGTTCTTGTGTTTGGCCTTGCATACGCTTGGCGGAAAGGAGCGCTGGAATGGAAGTGAGAAAACCAGTGATCAAGAGCATCCCCTATGGGGAGTTCAAGGACAACGAGACGCTCGAAAAGATTGTGGAGGAGCTGCACGATGGCGGCTGCAACGTGGTTGTAGGCTCGCTCGACCAGGCCATCAACTGGGGGCGCAGCAACTCCCTGTGGTCGCTTACGTTCGGCACGAGCTGCTGCGGCATCGAGTTCATGGCCGTGGGCTGTGCCCGCTACGACTTCGCGCGCTTCGGCTTCGAGGTGACGCGCAACTCCCCGCGCCAGGCTGACCTCATCATGTGCGCCGGCACCATCACCAACAAGATGGCTCCGGTGTTCAAGCGTCTGTACGACGAGATGGCCGAGCCTAAGTATGTGGTGGCCGTGGGCGGATGCACCATCAGCGGTGGCCCGTTCAAGAAGAGCTACAATGTTGTGTGCGGCATCAGCGAGCTGGTGCCCGTGGATGTGTATGTGCCTGGATGCCCACCGCGTCCTGAGGCAATACTCTACGGCATGATGCAGCTGCAGCGCAAGGTGAAGATCGAGAAGTTCTTTGGCGGTGCCAACCACAAGATGACCAAGGAGGAGAAAGCCGAGTCGATGGCCAAGGGCGGTCTGCGAGGACTGAGCAACGAGAACCTCGTGGCCTTGCGCAAGCTCGGCCAGAAAGAACCTATCATCGTGACCGACGTGCCGGAGGGTTTCAACGCCACCAAGGCCGGGACAACCGAAGACTAATATATAATAAGGTATAAGAACGAAATCATGAAACTGAAC
>CAVAPI010000138.1:0-2896 GCA_963590445.1 Lachnospiraceae bacterium
CGTCTTGTACATGTCTGGGGTCAAATCGCCGAAGTTTATGTCCTTTCCGAACTCCAGTCCGACATTGAAACAGCCGCTCATAAATCCGGCAAGCAGCGCTATAAGCAGTCCTTTGGGGAAGTTGAAGTCCTTTACTGCGGCCTTCTTCTCCTCTTCAGACAGCGATGCGGCCTTCATGGAGCCGGCAACTCCGATGATGGCAATGCCTATCAGCGTCACCACAACGCCGAGTATCACAGCAAAAGTGAGGCTGCTCAGTGCATCCTGTTCGGGGAAGAACACGTTGAGAAGCACCGGTCCCATGATTGTACCGAGGCCGGCGCAGGTGCCGAGGGCGATACTTTGCCCCAGAGCCACGCCGAGATAGCGCATCGAAAGACCGAACGTGAGTCCGCCAACACCCCACAGCACGCCGAAGAGTATAGTCATCCATACGTTGAAAGAGCTGCTCTGGGCGAACATTCCGCACAGGCTTTGCCCTTCTGGAACGGCCAGAAGAGCACCGAGAAACGGCAGGATGAGCCATGCAAACACGCCCTGCACAATCCAGTAGCTCTCCCAACTCCAATCCTTAATCTTGTTGATAGGCACGTAACAGCTCGACTGGCAGAACGCACCTATAGCTATGATGATTAGTCCAAGTATTATTTCCATTTGAAATCTGTATTATAAAAAAGGAAAAAACAACATGACAAAAGAGGAGTGAAGAGCGGAAACGCTGAAGCCTGTCAGCCCTTTTGCCGGCCTGAAGCCCCCGTTTTCCGGTCCTCACTCCTCCACATTCAGGTTTTTACACCTCCGTTTCTGTAGCGTTAGTTGCGCTTGCTCAGCACTTCAGCCTCATACTTCTCCACATCGGCTATGAACTCTTCGCCCACGGGGATGTTGTTCTTCATGTTGAAGTAGTCATAGACAGCACCGAAAGGCAGGGTCTTTGCCTCTTCGAGCAGAGCCAGACGCTGGAACAACTTGTCCTCATCCTCATACTTACGCAGCTTGGCAAGCGGCTCAAGGAATGCCTGAAGCAACGACTTCTGGGCTGCACGCACACCGATAATGTATGCTCCGATGCGGTTGATAGAGCCGTCGAAGTAGTCAAGTCCGATATGTGCGCGGTCAAGAGCGTTGGCTCTTACCAGTTCAGAGAACAGGTTGCGTGTGTTGTCGTCGAAGAGAGTCACGTGGTCAGAGTCCCAGTGCATAGGACGCGACACGTGAAGCATCAGTTCCGGAACAAACAGCAACAGCGAAGACACGGCATCCGACACATTCTCTGTAGGCTCGTAGTGACCGGTGTCCAGTGTGTAGATTACATTGTTCTTTGCGCAGTAGCCAGCATAGAAGTCGTGCGAGCCAACTGTGTAGGCTTCGAGTCCTATACCGAACAGTTTTGCCTCAAGACAGGGCTTCATGTTGGGCAGGTCTTCAGCAAGTATCTCATCGAGACTGGCCTTCAGTATCTCGCGGTAGCGTGACTTCTCAACGGTGATGTCCTTGCTTCCGTCATGCACCCAGATGTTCATTATACACGGGTCGTTCTGATACTTACCCATAGCATCTGCTATACGGCGGCAACGCTTGGTGTGCTCTATCCAGAAGTCGCGTATTTCCTTGTTCGGATTGGACAGCGAGAGGCTGCCGCTCTTCGGGTGAGAGAAGGAAGTCGAGTTGAAATCGAGCTTAAGTCCGTGCTCCTTTGCCCACTGCATCCATCCCTGGAAGTGTTCAACGCCCACTTGGTCGCGGTCAACGAGCTTGCCGTTGAACTCACCGTAGATTTCGTGCAGGTTCAGACGGTAGGTTCCGGCGAGCAGAGTCTGCACTTTCTCAATGTCCTGGCGCAGTTCCTCTATGTTGCGTGCCTTGCCGGGATAGTTACCAGTTGACTGGATACCGCCGGATGCAGCTTCTCCGCGCTCGAAACCGACCACATCGTCGGCTTGCCAGCAGTGTAATGAGATGGGAGTCTTCTCTAAAGTCTCGATAGCCTTGTCGGTATCAACACCAAGAGCGGCGTAGCGCTCCTTTGCAATCTCGTAGTTTTTTGTGATTAATTCTGCCTTCATTTCGCTTTAGGTTTTGATTGTTTAATGTATTATGTCTGTTTCTTTGTCTATTGTAGGCGGTCAGGCGGCGGAAAGGGTCAGCCTTTCTTCGCCACTACTTCCAGAAAGCGCCCGTAAGCGCTGTCCCAAGCCTCCTTGTCCTGCGGCTCGAAGCTCTTCAGTTCGATGCTTCCTGCTATTATCCGGCGCATATCCCAGATGTCTTTCACGTCTCCGGCGGCCTTGGCCTGCAGCATTATGTTGCCTATGGCGGTGCCTTCCTGCGGTCCGGCGAGCACTTTTATGCCGAGACTGTTGGCGGTAAACTGGTTCAGATGGGCGTTCAGCGAACCGCCTCCGATTATGTGGAGCACCTCAATGGGGAACGTTGCCATCTCTTTGAGGTAGCCGAACACCTGACGGTAGCGCAGGGCGAGACTCTCGAATATGCACCTGCAGATCTCCGCATAGCCCTCCGGCACGTGCTGACCCGTGGCTTTGCAGTAGTCCTTTATGGCCTCTACCATTGACGACGGGTTGGCAAACATCTCGTCGTCGGGGTTGATGATGCTCTGGAACGGAGTGGTCTTCATAGCGTCGGCAATGAGTTCCGAGTGCGACTTGGGCGCATCTGTCCACTCCTTGCGGCATCTTTCGTAGAGCCACATGCCGCAGATGTTCTTCAGGAAGCGCGTTGTTCCCTCTATACCGCCCTCGTTGGTGAAGTTGCGGTCGTAGCTTACCTTATTTATAATGGCATCCTTGGTCTCAATACCCATCAGACTCCATGTTCCGCTGCTGAGATAAGCGAACTTCTCGTCCTTTGCCGGCACGGCTGCCACCGCACTTCC
>CAVAPI010000139.1:0-2702 GCA_963590445.1 Lachnospiraceae bacterium
ATGTTTCCGTGCTTCTTTGCGGGCAGACTCTCGCGCTTTGTTGCGAGCTGAGCCAGCGCGCGGCAGATGCGGAAACGGGTGTTGCGAGGCTCAATCACGTCATCGATGTAGCCGTACTTGGCTGCCTGGTACGGATTGGCGAACATTTCCGTGTACTCGTCCTCCTTTTCAGCGAGGAACTCCTGTACGTTTTCGCCGGCTTCCTTCTTGGCTTTTGCCTCCTTGGCGCACAGCACGGCAACGGCACCCGATGCTCCCATCACAGCTATCTCGGCCGAAGGCCATGCGTAGTTGAGGTCGGCGCGGAGCTGCTTGCAGCCCATTACGATGTGGCTTCCGCCGTAGCTCTTGCGCAGAGTGACCGTTATCTTTGGTACAGTGGCCTCTCCGTAGGCGTAAAGCAGCTTGGCACCGTGCAGGATGACTGCGTTGTACTCCTGTCCTGTGCCGGGTAAGAAACCGGGAACGTCAACGAGAGACACGATAGGGATGTTGAATGCGTCGCAGAAACGAACGAAGCGCGCTCCCTTACGGCTTGCGTTGACATCAAGAACACCGGCGTAGCATGACGGCTGGTTGGCCACTATGCCCACGCTCTGGCCGTTGAAGCGGGCAAAACCCACAATGATGTTCTTTGCAAACTTGGGCTGCACCTCAAGGAACTCGCCGTCGTCCACGATGGCACCGATCACTTTATACATGTCGTATGCCTCGTTGGGGTTCTCCGGGATTATCTCATTCAGTGTGTCATCCATCCTGTCAATCGGGTCATCGCACTTCTTGTGGGGTGCGGTCTCCATGTTGTTGGACGGTATGTAGCTCAGCAGCGACTTTATCAGCTCCATTGCTTCCTCCTCAGTGGCTGCCGTAAAGTGCGTCACTCCGCTCTTGGTGGAGTGAACGCTGGCGCCTCCGAGGTGTTCCTGGTCAATATCCTCTCCGGTAACGGTCTTCACAACCTTGGGACCGGTCAGGAACATGTACGAAGTGTTCTCCATCATTATGGTGAAGTCGGTCAGTGCCGGTGAGTAAACGGCGCCTCCGGCGCAAGGGCCGAATATTCCGCTTATCTGGGGGACAACGCCTGAAGCGAGAATGTTGCGTTCAAAAATCTCTCCGTAGCCGGCCAAGGCACAGATACCCTCCTGGATGCGTGCGCCGCCCGAGTCGTTGATGCCGATAACCGGTGCTCCCATCTTCATGGCCATGTCCATTACCTTGCAAATCTTCTGTGCCATTGTCTCCGAAAGCGAACCTCCGTTGACGGTAAAGTCCTGTGCGAAGATGAAAACGAGGCGTCCGTCAATTGTTCCGGAGCCGGCTACCACACCGTCACCGAGGTATTGCTTCTTCTCCATGCCGAAGTTTGTGCAGCGGTGCAGCTTGAACATGTCGTATTCCTCAAAGCTTCCTTCGTCGAGAAGCATGTCTATACGTTCGCGGGCTGTGTATTTTCCGCGTGCGTGCTGCTTCTCTATGGCTTTTTCTCCTCCGCCTATGCGGGCCTCTTCACGCTTTTCAATAAGCTGTTTGATCTTTTCCAGTTGCTTACTCATATACTTGTTGTATTATAAATACTGTTTGCGTACATATTATATTGCTTAGTGCTCACACAACTCGGTGAGTATGCCCACTGTCGATTTGGGATGCAGGAAGGCAATGTTCAGGTTTTCGGCTCCCTTGCGCGGGGCTTTGTCTATGAGGCGTATGCCTTTGCCGTCGCACTCGGCCAGAGCGTCGGCCACACCGTCCTCTATGCAGAACGCAACGTGGTGCACTCCGTGGTTTCCCTTGTCGAGCCACTTCTGTATGGTGCTGTCCGGCGATGTGGGTTCGAGCAGTTCGAGCTTCACTTCTCCGCACTTCAGGAAGGCTGTCTTGACCTTCTGGTCGGCCACTTCCTCGATGTTATAGCACTTAAGTCCCAAGACTTCCTCGAAAAACGGGAGCGATTCTTCTATGCTTTGAACCGCGATACCGAGATGTTCAATGTGAGAAATCTTCATAATATCTTGATGTTTTTTAATGGTTATAGCCCTTTTGCCGCCTAAATACGGGCAGCTTGTGCAAAGGTAGCATATAATTATGACATGAATATGCCGGACGGGGAAAAATATTGTTAAGCCTTTTTAGAACTCTATGGTCACTTTGGCGTTTATCTGCCGCCCTGTCAGGTAGTTCGGCACGGCGTATTGCTGGTTGGTAACGTCCGTCACCCAGTAGTAGGAGTTGACGTTGCTTATGCCGAAGAGGTTGAGACAGTCCGCGCCAATCCAGATGTTCTTGCAGACGCTCTTGCGCTTTCGGTCATCGTTGTCGTAGGCTTTGTAGGCCAGACCGATGTCGGCGCGCTTGTAGGCCGGTGCCCTGAAGTTCTGCGTCTCTATGCCTTTGTGGGGCGGACCGAACGGCAGCCCGTCGGCAAAGGCCAGGCGCAGGGTCATCTTCCACCGCTCTGTGCCGGGGAAGTAGTCGGTGAAGTGCAGGTTGACGGCATACCGCTGGTCGGTGGGCATGGGTATCCACTGCCCGTTCATCTTCTGTTGGGTGCTCATCAGCGAGAATGTCACCCACGAGTCGGTGCCCGGCACAAATTCGCCGTAGAGTTTCAGGTCGAGTCCGGCAGCATATCCGTCGCAAAGGTTGCCGCCGTAGTATGTTATCTTCACGTTGTTCACGTTGTAGGGCACGAGGTTGTGCAG
>CAVAPI010000140.1:0-2662 GCA_963590445.1 Lachnospiraceae bacterium
GTCTTCACTTTGGCTATGTGCCAGTCGCACGGGAAGAAGAGAAAGAAGCGGTCTGGGCGTGAGTCTCTGAACTTGACCAGTTCGGTTACGTAGTCGTAATGCATGACATCGGGACGGTACTTGGACGACGGCGTGCTCGAAGTGTGCTCTATGAGGCCGAAACGCTCCGTTCCCTTCACCACAAACTGGAAGTCTATGTGGTGGAAGTGGCTCTCGCTTTGCCGTTTTTCCAACGCTTCATTGTAGCTGTCCTCCACACTTGCCGTCAGCGTAGAGCCTGGTATCGGGTGCTTTCCCTTGTCCAAAGCGAGCAAATCAGTCTCAGAAAGCCACTTGAAAAGGGCTTTCCATTGCTCCGGATTCTTCTGGTATTGGGTGTAAAACTCCACCGTGTTGACACTCTTGTCGGGAGACGCACCCCTGAAACCCTGTCTCCACTCTCCTTTTTTCAGCCACTTTGCAGCCTCGGACTTCAACTTTGGCGACACACAAACCTTGGTGTAATAGCCCGAACGGGACACTTGGATGTCGGAAGCGGACTGTGCCGCTGCCGCAACGGGCATGAAGCCGGACAAAACGGCCAGACATACGGATGAAAGGATGCTTGTTTTCATAGTAAAAAGATTAGGTTTCTATCAAGAGGATTAGATTTTCTATCCAGAGGAATTATATTTTCTATCTGTTTTTGTTCCTCATAAACCAGCTGTGGACATAGAATACGTACATTGCGAGGCCGGTCAGGGTCAGCGCAACGGCCGACATAATCACCGGTTTTGCCGCTCCTGCAAACGCGCAGAAGCCGGTTGCCAGTCCCAACCCCACGCCTGTCTCCCAGCCAAGCAGACATGTGCTCTGCGAAGTGCCGCGCTGGCAGTGGCGGCTCAGCTTGATAAAGAACAAAAGGAAGCGCGAAGCGCATATTCCCGCGCCCATTCCGAAGAGCAGTGGTGCGAAATACTCGTTGCTGTCGGCCACGTTTGTCAGCATCACCAGCAGCCCTGCCGCCATGAGCAGCCCGCCTGACACTATTTCGCTCTTGAGTTCTGCATCGCGGAAGGCGAAACGCTGTGCCAACAAGGCCAACAGGAAGCCGCCCATGAGCATCCCGAAGAAGTTGACAGTAAGGGACAGGCTGAGCACAAGGCCTACTGCGACGGCAAGAACGGCCAGATTGACAAAGAGAACAAGGCCTTTGGACAGGAAGAAACGGTCGCTGCTGAACAGCCGGACATCCTCTCCGGGCGAACGGAACGGGAACTTGACCAGTCTGACGAGCAGGGCTGCCATGGCAGCACAGGCGGCTGACACGAGCAAAGCGCCTCCCGAACCCAAGAAAGCGTTGGCCAGAAGCCCGGCGACAGGGCCGAGCGACACGGCAAAACGGGCGAACCACGCCGCGCTATGGTTGGCTTCGGTACGGGCAAACGACTCGCAGGTGTCGATGATGAGCGTACTTGCAAGCACCATCTTGGACAGTCCGAACAGTGCGCCCTGCACAAAGCGTATGGCAATGATGCCGTAAAAGCCGGGAAACAGAGTCCCGCCGCCGTCGTAATACACGATTAGCGAACAGGCGGCCACGCCCAGAATGGCCAAAATGCACACTCTGTTGCGGCGGAAACGCTGCACGAGATAGGAGCAGAAGCCGCCCAAAGCGAACATACCCAAGGCAAACGCACCGAAACCCAGACCTGTCCATACCGCAGTCTGGCCTCCACGCTCCGCCAACCAGAGGGGAAACGTGGGCACAAGGCTATAGACAGACATGGAAAGCAGCAGGCTTGCTATGGCCATCTTCCAGAAATCCTTATGCCACAGCCTGATATGTACACTTGTGTCCTGTGTCTTCATGGTGCGAATGGGGCAGTTTCAGACCGTTTCAGTACGACTCGCTCCCGTTGGGGAAGTCTCCTGTCTTCACATCTTCCACATAACGGCCTATAGCATCGGTCATTACCGTGGCCAAATCGGCGTAACGGCGCAGGAAACGCGGGCTGAATCCGGTGTTCATGCCAAGCATGTCGGCAATGACAAGCACCTGTCCGTCGGTGCCGTTGCCCGCCCCTATGCCTATGGTCGGCACGTTTACTTCCTTGGTGACGCGGCTTGCCAGCTCGGCAGGCACCTTTTCCAGCACTATGGAGAAGCACCCCACGTCGGCCAGAGCCTTGGCGTCGGCCATCAGCTTGGCGGCTTCGGCCTCCTCCTTGGCCCTTACGGCGTAAGTGCCGAACTTGTTTATGCTCTGCGGAGTAAGCCCGAGGTGACCCATAACGGGTATTCCCGCATCGAGAATCCGTCGGACGGTGTCGATAATCTCCACTCCGCCCTCCAGTTTCAGGGCATCACAGCCGCTCTCTTTCATTATCTTTACGGCGTTTTTCACGCCGTCGGCGCACCCGATCTGGTAGCTTCCGAACGGCATGTCGCACACTACGAGGGCGCGCTTCACCGCCTTTACCACCGAACGGGCATGGTATATCATCTGCTCAACGGTTATCGGCAGCGTCGTAGTGTTGCCTGCCATGACGTTGGAGGCCGAGTCGCCCACAAGAATGGCGTCCACTCCGGCACGGTCAACGATGCCTGCTGTGGTGAAATCATACGATGTGAGCATGGAAATCTTCTCGTTGCGCTGCTTCATCTCAACGAGACGGTGGGT
>CAVAPI010000141.1:0-2600 GCA_963590445.1 Lachnospiraceae bacterium
GCAATGGTGGAATTGGTAGACACGAGGGACTTAAAATCCCTTGGCCAGTGATGGCTGTGCGGGTTCGAGTCCCGCTCGCGGCACAAGCGGTTTCCTTGCCGCAAAACAACGGAAGCGGAGTGCAAAAGGACTTGCAATCTCCGCTTTTGTTTGTTTTTATATCTCCTGTTTTAGCCCCATGCTCCTTGTCTGCACATCTAACGGAAGAGCCGGAAGTGCGGCTTCCTAAAAAGATTGCATACATTTTCTCGAAAGATCATATTCATTTTTGGCAAAGATCTATATGGTTTCCGACAAAGATCATGTACATTTTCCGGTTGTTTAGGAAACCATTTGTATATTGTCCATACGATTGACAAAGCCGTCCGTCTGAAAATATAGGCAAGACGGGCGGCTTTGTATGACGGATGTGCGTAAGACGCTACTTCTTCCCCTCGCTGTAGTGGAACTGGAGGGCTGGCAGTCCGGCCTTGTTTGTTAGGTTGGGCTGCGCCGTCTCGTCCCATCCGAAGTTGAGCGTTAGGGGGGAGCCTACGTCAGAGCGGCTGATGAGCACCCTGTTGCCGTCGATAGTGGCCGTCACCTTGGTGTATTTGCCCTTGGCCACGGCTACAAACCAGTCGGGGCTTTTGCCGTCGCGAGTGGTCAGTCCGCCCTCGGCGTTGTCAAACTCCACCACGACGTTGTCGCCCTCTACGCTCACGCTGCGCATCGTTGGCCCCATGGCCACCACGTCTTTGCGTCCGTAGGTGCGGTTGAGGGCTACCCGTGCCAACCTTTCGCCCACTATCCACTTGTATGGCGGATGAATGTCGGTCAGGTCTTCGGGTATGTCGGTCGTGACCACCATGCCCGTGTGGGGTATGAGGTCGAGGCAACGGGTTTGCGCCGCCCAGAAGCGGGGCAGGTCTTGCCACGTCTTAGGGACGAGGTCCTTTCGGCGTGCGGTGTAAGTCATGGGTGAAATCTGCACATAATAGAAAGGCAGCAGCGAGTCGCCCCACTCCTTGCGCCACGACTGCACCATAGCTGCCATCTTGTCGGCGTATATGTCAGTGTCGCCGTTGACGAAGTTTGTCTCGCCCTGATACCACAGGAAACCTCTGACAGTCATTGGAGCCAAGGGCTTGACCATGTGCCTGTAGCGGTTGCCCATGCGGCGCGTATTGAACTTGGCCAAGCGTGGAAAGTCGCTCCAAGCCTCGGCCGGAGTCCAGTCTTCTATGGGAGTGCCGCCCCACGCCGTAGTCACCACGCCCACGGGCACCTTAAGGCTGTCTTGCAACGCCTTGGCGAAGAAGTAGGCCGCCGCCGAGAACGGGCGCAGCGACTCGCGGCCGAGCGTCTGCCATCCGGCGGTGGGCAGAGTGTCTTGCTTCAGGTCCTTGCGCACATACATTATGCGTATCATGGGGTTGTCGGCGGCCTCAAATTCGTGCAGCAGGCGGTCGGCGTCGCCTTTCTTTGGCTTGCAGTACCGGGGGTGATTGTTCATGGAGTACTCCATGTTGGACTGTCCGCCGGCCACCCATACCTCGCCCACGAGCACATTGCTAAGGCTGACGGCGTTGCCGCTCCCCTTCGCCGTGAACCTTACCGGGCGCAACGAAGCCTTAAGCGGACTTATTTCCACGCTCCATCGTCCGTCGGCGTTGGCCACAGTCTTTGCCGAGCGCGAGCCGATGGCCACTCGCACGGTCTCGCCACTGCCGGCGGTGCCCCACACGTGCAGCGTCTTGCCCTGCTGCAACACCATATTGTCGCTGAAAACGTTGGCCAGCCTCACCTTTCCGTCAGCTGAAAGCGTGGCCATGAGGCACATGAGCGCCGTCGTTATTATGTTTCTTTTCTTCATATTCACAGTCGTTTTGCTGTCTCTTTATTATCACGACACTGTCCCGTTATATCACGAGGCTATCGGGTTACTATCACTATCTCGCCTCCGTTGGGGTCGAAGTCCATCACGGCCTTGCCGTCATGCATGGCTGCGTTGAGCTGCAGGCCGTCTTGCGTGGCGGTGACAGGCGCGGATGTGTAAACCACGAGCGTCAGCGGATGGCGGAACAGTGTGCGGTCGAGCCTCGTCGAGGGGCGTACTATGGTCTTTCGCTTGCCCTGCTTCACCGTGAGTTTCACTGCATCGCGCTCGGCTATGTAGGCCGCCACGTCGCACATGGGGGCTATCCACAGACTGTCGCGCAGCGTGCACACGTAGTCAAAATGGCTCCACAGCACCTGCGGATTGGCGAATGCGTCGTAGCCGCGGGTTATGCCGTGGGTCATGCCCACGCCCCACCCGCCTCTTGCCAGCAGGCCTTCCACCCACGAGCGCAGCCACTTGGAGTCGCGCTTTGAACCAACGCTCACCTGCGAGGTGCGTGTGCATACACGGCCTTGGCTGCAAAAGGCCACGGCCTCGGGTGTCTTGCGGTTGCCGGGATAGAAATATGTAAGCGGAAACACGCCCACACTGTCATGGATTACGGTGTCGTTGTGCTGCACCTCACTGCGCAGAGCCTCGGCAGACAGCGTGGTTACACTGCGGTGCCCCCATCCGTGGCTCGCTATCTCCTGCCCGTCGGCGGCCATAGCCCGCAGCT
>CAVAPI010000142.1:0-2567 GCA_963590445.1 Lachnospiraceae bacterium
CTCCCGGCAGCACCTGCATGTCTGTGTCTGTTATCCTGCCCC
The DNA here is from genome assembly GCA_963590445.1 of Lachnospiraceae bacterium. Classification (GTDB taxonomy): domain Bacteria; phylum Bacteroidota; class Bacteroidia; order Bacteroidales; family Bacteroidaceae; genus Prevotella. Next base: position 43 of record CAVAPI010000142.1, read on the forward strand.
TGATGTTGCCCATTTCTGGGGAGCCGGCCACCTCCGCTGCGCACGCCACGGAACTTATCATAGCCATGGCGATGGCCGACGCAAAAAGTTTTCCTGATTTCATAAATGGATTAAATGATGTGTTATTACCGCCGCAAAGGTATGGCCGTGCGGTTACAAAAATGTTGTGCGCATTTTACATTCCGGAAAACACGTTTTAAGATTCGGTTAAGGGCGCACCGTTTTTTCTGGCGGCACGGGCACCATCCGTAGCAGGTGCGGCGCCCCCGCTCCCTCAGCCCATATCAAAGCCAAAGGCAAAGTGCGGTCGCTTCGCCTACTACAATAGCCTCATGCATGTTGTGGCTATGTATGGCCATGCCTTACGCACGGCCATTCTGCACGACTTCCCTTTTCAGTATTTCCATGTATGGTGCAACGTGGCTGAAGTACATCCTGTAGCCCTCGCACAGGTAATTAAGCCCCGGTTCGCCGTCGTTTGTAACGGCAAAGCGGTTCTTCGGACACTCGCCGTGGCATGCGAAACGCCATTGGCACGTCATGCATTGCCGTGGCAGTGATGGCTTCAGCCTGCGAAAGGCGTGCTGCCGTTGTGAGTAGGCCAATGTCGCGAGAGGATGTTCGGCTATGTTCCCGAGCAGGTATTCGGGAAAAACAAAGTGGTCGCAGCAGTACACGTCGCCATTGCGCTCCATCGCCAAGGCATAACCGCAGTCCTTTGACATGGAACACACTCCCGGCTCTGCGCCTGCCCAGTTGGCCAGCGTTGCTTCAAACAGCTGTATGAAGTATTCGCCGATGTCGCCCTTGACCCATTCGTCGAACACTCCGCACGCAAACCTGCCCCATTGTTCCGGCGACACCGACATCTCCGTAAGCCGGCACAGCTTCGGATCGTCGTCAATCGTGGCCAAGCGCCCATTAACGGTGCGCTCCACCACCGGCGTGAACTGTATGTATCGGCAGTCGATGCTCTTGAAGAAGTTGTAGAAATCTACGGGTCTCCCGGCGTTATGGCTGTTAACCACCGCCATAGCGTTCCACATCACCCCGTAGCGGTTGAGCAGGCTGATGCCGCGCATCACCTTGTCGAACGACCCCGTTCCGTTGGCGTTGCGCCTATACCTGTCGTGCATCTCCCGCGTGCCGTCGATGGACACTCCCACCAGCCAGTTGTTCTCCTTGAAGAAGCGGCACCACTCCTCGTCTATCAGCGTGCCGTTGGTCTGTATGCAGTTGTCAATCAAGTGGCCGTTGGCGTGCTTGCTTTGCAGTGCGACGGCTTTGCGGTAGAAACCTATGGGCAGGGTGAGCGGTTCGCCTCCGTGCCACGTGAAGAGAACCTCGCGCTGGGTTTGCGCACCGATGTATTGATTGATGAACAGTTCGAGCATGGCGTCGCTCATCATATTCTTGCCGCCTTGCGCTATGGCGCTTCCTTCTCCGCTACAGTTGCAGCCGCCAGAAGCCAGCGTGTCCGCCTTCTCCAGATAGTAGCAGTAGTCACAGCGCAGGTTGCAGAAAGCTCCCGCAGGCTTTGCCATCACGTATAGCGGACGGGCAAACGGCGTGGCCATACTGTTGTCGCCTTGATTTGTCATGGTCGTTGTCAGGTGTTTTTGCTCTCGCAAAGTTATCCATAAACGGCGAGGAAAGAGAAGGAAAGACAAAGGAATAGCCTAAATCTAATTCCTAATGTACTCTGTACGTCAGAAAAATTTGTTGCCGTCTGCTGCTTTTTATGCACACTCTCTGCTTTGTTTTCCTCGTATTTTTACATTAACTTTGCAAATGGAAATTCCCGTCTCCTATATATAAATGTGTAAAGAACAAAGACCGACGATATGAACAAGCATATGCCAGCCAGCCCACCCGACTACCGCAACGATACTGTATTGCCGCTGCCCTTGGGGGTGAGAGCCGACGCATGGGCGGTTGATGCGGCGTGCAGCGGCAATCCCGGCCCTATGGAATACCGTGGGATAGACCTTGCGACGGGCGAACAGGTGTTTCATTTCGGCCCAGTCCACGGCACAAACAACATCGGCGAATTCCTTGCAATAGTCCATGCGCTGGCACTGATGGAGCAGCGCAGACTCCACAAGACGATATATTCCGACAGCTATAACGCCATATTGTGGGTGAACAAGCGGAAGTGCAAGACCAAACTTGAGCGCAACGCCAAGACCGAACAGCTCTTTCAGGTCATCGCACGCGCCGAACGATGGCTCGCCACCCACCGCTTTACCAGCCCGATAATGAAGTGGGAAACCAAGCAATGGGGCGAAGTGCCCGCCGATTTCGGAAGGAAATGAGTCTGACAGGCCGAAAGGCAGGCTTCTGCCTTGCGAAGCCCCGTGCCGCCGCGCGTGCCCCTGTGTTTTATAATCGTGTCTCGGGTGTTGTGTAATCGTACTCCCTGTATTATATAATAATGTGGTGCCTGTCCGCAGGTGCGGTATTTGTAATCAAATCCGAAAATCTTGCATGTTTCCTGCGAAAAACCTGCGCAAATGCTTGCGCGG
>CAVAPI010000143.1:0-2542 GCA_963590445.1 Lachnospiraceae bacterium
GGCACACCGTTGGCTCCATGACAGAGACTCATGCCGTAGGGACGGTTATAGAACGTGAGTTGCTTGCTGCGTGGAGCACCTATGTAAAAGTTTTCCGGGTAGCGCACGCCGCCATCGTCAATCCATTTCCCCCAGACCTTGTCCAGCAGAGTGTACAACTGCGCAGTTTTACCGGCCTTGGTGAAAGCCAGAGCATCGTAACCTTTCTCATAGCTGACGTCGCTGTAGTAGTGGGGCAGCGTGGGCAGCAGCTTGTCGAAGAGATAGTCGTAGTGTTTCGCTGGATACAGTCCGGCTATCACACCGATAATCTGCGCCTGGTGGGATATTCTCGTATCCTTTTCGCCATTGGATTTGTAGCCGTTGACAAACGCTTTCCGCCCGTTGTCCCAGAAAGCCTTCTTTATCTTGTCCGAAAGATTCTTGGCAAGCGTCTCGTAATGCTTGGCTTTCTGGTTGTCTCCCCATCTCTTTGCAAACTGTGCTCCAATCTTGAAGTTCAAGTACAGCAATATCTGCGGATAGCAAGCCGTGCCGTACTTGTCCGGTCCGTTCTGGACGTTCCATCCGGGGATGAATCCCCATGCAGGTCTTTTGGCTTCAATAAATCCGTCACGGTTCATCATCTGTTCATAGAAGGAGAGTTGTTGCTCTATGCGTTCCCTGTACATCAGAGAAGTGCTCAAATCGCCAAACCTCAGGTAGTCGTCCTCCAGCCCAATGATGGCGTGCAGGGGATAGTCAACCACTCCAAGGTCCTTTTCCGTGGGATTTGGCGGCATGAGGGCTATGGATATGCAGTTGCGTGTTATCTGTCGGTCGCCAAAAGTATAATTTGCGCCCAAGGAACTCACCATTGCGTCCATTGCCCAAGGCAGGAAATCGCGCTTCACTCCGTCGAGATAGAAGTTGTGAAGCGAGGTGTGTAGCGTCTTTACTCCAGTGTTGTACATGGCGTTTATGCGCTGATTGGAACACTCAAACTGCAACTGGTGTTCCACCGGCCACATCTTTGCGTTGAATGTAATTCCTGTTATTGTGGCCGATTTGGATGTGCGTATCTTCAGAAATCTCACGGCGTAGTCGGGCAATGTGATTGTTTTCGTCTTGCCGTCCAGCGTATAGCTTGGCAGGGCGGTCTGTTCGCCTATGAGCATGTCCTCGTTCATCGCTTCCTCTTCCGATTCTCCTGCCCAGAAACCTATTCTGCCCGCACCGTTGACCGTGAGGGTTACATTCCCAAGTTCCAGTTCGTGGAAGTCAACGATGACAGTTCCGCCCCAATTCATCTTTATTGTGCCGTCGCTGACGGTGGCGTTCTTCACCACCTTGATGCTCTTTGGCTTCACAGGCACAACGATTTCCTTGTCAGCGTCGGGCAGTATGTTCCTGTCCGTGTTGCGTGAGTCGCTTTCGGGAATGTTCCAGTGGCTGCCGTCAAGGCTTACCTGCCATTCCTCAGGATTGCCCCACAGCGTCGGCATTGAGCCTTTGTATTCCACCTTGATTACTTTGCCGTCGGCCTTGCTCTTGAAGTAAGCCACCTTGCAAATCGGGTTGAAGTTGCCTGGATAGCCCACGTTGACGCACCGTGCCTCCGACATTTCTTTTTGTTTGGCCTGTCTGTAAGCAGCCAACTGTCCCGGATACCACATGTAGGTCTGGGCTATTGCCGTTAGCATTGGGAAGAGAAGCAAGCCGGCAACGGCACTTGACTTTTTCCAGCGGAGTGGATTCCCGTGCCGCAGCAGGGACTTGGATGTTTTTGATTTCGTAAACATTGTTTTAATAGAAGTTCTAAATAGTTGTTTTTTTTATATTGTTCAGTAGTAGGGTAAGTTTTCATCACGCAAACACTGCGTTTCGGTTTTTTACAAAGGTAGTGCGTTTTATCGTCAGCGTACCGTATTTTACGCCCTTTCAACCGCAGTTTTTGTCCAAAACGTTTATTTTGGCACGCACAAGTACTAACTTCCCGCATTCTGCGTTATATATAATAGGTTATGGGAAACAACGGTTACGGCCACATACTGAAATACACAGGACTGTTCGGAGGCGTACAGGGACTGGGCATCTTGCTCAATCTTGTGCGCAACAAGTTCGTTGCCGCGCTTCTCGGCCCGGCCGGTATGGGTCTGGTGTCGATTTACACCACGGCGGTGAACTTCTTTTCGCAGGCAACCAACCTCGGCCTGTCGTTCAGTGCCGTGCGCCACCTGTCCGAAGCGTTCGCCCGCGGCGACCGGACAGCCATGGAGCGCACCGTAAGGGTGGTGCGCGGCTGGGTAATGCTTACGGCTTTGGCCGGAATGCTGCTCTTTCTGCTTGCGTCGCCGCTGCTCAGCCGGGTGTTTTCCATAAGCGACCACACCCTCGACTTTGCACTTCTCTCACCTATAGTGGCCATGACGGCACTCACAGGCGGTGAGACTGCCATTCTCAAAGCGTCGCGCCGCCTCGGCAATCTGGCCGTGGTGCAGATTGGAACCGTTGTAGCTGCGCTTGTGGTGTCGGTGCCTCTTTATTGGAAATACGGCATGGG
>CAVAPI010000144.1:0-2529 GCA_963590445.1 Lachnospiraceae bacterium
CCTGTTTTCCGGCCAGTTGTTGTAGCGCAGATAGTAAGTGAGTCCGTTGGACAACCGTCCGATTCTCACATCCTTGTCAACCGGCACGGGAGGAAGCCCCGGCTGTGCCGGCAGAATGGTTGTTGCAAATAGTGCCGCAAGGCACATCACCAGTTTTTTCAGTCTCATAAACAAATTGCTTTTTGTATGTATTTTCATTTCAAATTGTGTGCGCCGCCATGTCAAAATGCATGTATTCCATATTGATATTGTATGTGTCCGTAGCCCAAAAGCCCCGGCTGCATGTGCAAATCCATTCACTCCGCATCCGCCCGGCTTCGTTCAGATAGCAAAAGTAAGTATAAATTTCCACACGCAAACGGTCTGCCCCCAACAATTAAACTTTTTTACTGCGCCCTTGGGCTGGGGAAAGCCACGCCTTGGCAAAGGAGCAAAACCATCTTGCACGAAGCCCAAGGCCGCCTCACATGAAAAACAAGTTTATAGCATCGGCCTTTCAGGAAAACCTTATCCGCCTTTTCAGAAGATTGCATACATCTTTGTCGAAAATGCATGCAATCTTCTGGCAAAATATATGCAATCTTTTTCGGAGGACGTATCAAGCTGATATACATCCCCATACAACCCGCCGGAACAGACCGCATACAATTCGCAAAATAATATGGGCAAAAGCCGCAACCGGGCGTTTTATGGCAGCCGGCAACGGCTAATGTCGAAAAAAAGTAGTAAGTTTGCATGAGTTTTAGCACCAATACTGCAAGTGACAACCGCACAGACAAGACCGATGGACGGAGAATTTGACATCAGGCACGAGGCCACATCGTCGGAAAAGGAGTTCGAGAACGCCCTGCGGCCTCTGCGTTTCAGCGACTTCAGCGGCCAGCAGAAGGTGGTGGACAATCTGGAAGTGTTCGTCGAGGCGGCACGCTACCGGGGCGAACCGCTCGACCACACGCTCCTCTATGGGCCTCCGGGACTGGGCAAGACCACGCTGAGCAACATAATAGCCAACGAGTTGGGCGTGGGATTCAAGATAACCAGCGGCCCTATACTTGACAAACCTGGCGATTTGGCAGGCATCTTGACTTCGCTCGAACGGAACGATGTGCTGTTCATTGACGAGATTCACCGTCTGTCGCCCGTTGTGGAGGAATATCTTTATTCGGCCATGGAGGACTATCGCATAGACATTATGATAGACAAGGGCCCATCCGCCCGCTCGATACAGATAGACCTGAACCCCTTTACCCTCGTGGGTGCCACCACCCGGAGCGGCCTTCTCACCGCCCCTCTGCGCGCCCGGTTCGGCATAAACATGCACCTGGAATACTACGAGCCGGAGACTTTGCAGCGCATACTGCAACGCTCGGCCAGCATACTCAACGTGCCGATAGAGGAAAACGCTGCACTTGAAATAGCGCGCCGCAGCCGTGGCACGCCGCGAATAGCCAACGCACTGCTGCGCAGGGTCAGGGATTTCGCCCAGGTGAAGGGCAACGGCTGCATAGACACCACCATTACCAAGCTGTCGCTCACCGCACTCAACATCGACCAGTACGGCCTTGACGAGACCGACAACAAGATACTGCTCACGATAATAGACAAGTTCAAGGGCGGGCCCGTAGGGGTTTCAACCATAGCCACGGCCATCGGCGAGGACGCAGGCACGGTTGAGGAAGTGTATGAGCCGTTTCTCATAATGGAAGGGTTCATAAAGCGCACACCGCGAGGCCGCATGGCCACAGAACTGGCCTACCAGCACTTCGGGCGCAACCTCTTTTCGGGCAACGCCATGCAGCCAAGCCTGTTCTGACCGCGCGTCTCATTCACGGCATATTCCCCAAAAGCAATCTGAAGACATGACAACGGCAATATTCACAGGGAGCTTTGACCCGTTCACAATAGGCCATGCGGCAATCGTAAGGCAGGCTCTGCCGCTGTTCGACCGCATAGTAATAGGCGTGGGAGTGAACGGAAACAAGACGTGCATGTACGACCCGCAGACACGGACGGAGGCAATAGCGCGCCTGTATGCCGGGGAAACGAAGGTGGAGGTGAGGCAATACGACGACCTGACCGTGGATTTCGCACGGCGTGAGGGCGCGCGCTATATAATAAAAGGTGTAAGGAGCGTGAAAGACTACGAGTATGAGCGCGAACAGGCCGACATCAACCGGATGTTAGACGGCGTGGAAACAGTGCTCTTCCTTGCCGCTCCGGGCATGGAAGGCATCTCTTCGAGCATGGTACGCGAACTCATGCGCTTCGGAAGGGACGTCAGCGGGTTCCTGCCCAAGGCTCCCGGCAGCAAATAACACAACAGACGGCACATGATAACATACAATGCGGAAGGCACAAGGATGCCACAGATAAAGCGGAGGGAAACGACGGCGTGGATAAAGGCCGTGGCCGCAAGCCACGGACGCAGGGTCGGCGAGGTGGGATACCTGTTTGTAAACGACGAAAAGATACTCGAAGTCAACCGGGAATACCTCAACCACGACTTCTATACCGACGTGATAACGTTCG
>CAVAPI010000145.1:0-2251 GCA_963590445.1 Lachnospiraceae bacterium
TGCCCGAAACGAGAAATCCCTCCTGTATCTCCTCGCCTTTCCACTGTGCCCAGGCGAACTCTATGCCCAGACCGACCACGTAGCTCACCACAATCTTGGGCAACACGGCAAGGAAACCGTAGAAGAACAGTTCCCAAAAGCCCGTTTCGGCAAGCGTTCCGGCAGCGAGGCTGTTCTGATAGCCCACATTGTACATGCCGAAGAGCAAGGCCGGCAGCAGCGCGATGACCACTATGCTCATGATACGCTTCGAGTCGATGGAGTCATGTATGTTGGTTCCTGTGCGCGAAGTGGTGTTCGGCACATAGAGGAACGTGGCGAAACCGTCGTAAAGGCTGCGCAACGAATGCAGCCTGCCGCCGGTTTCAAAGTTCGGACGTATCCTTTCCAGATAGTTTTTCAATGCACTCATATCATTATATCCTTTCTTTTTCAGTTCTCTTTGCGCACCATGTCAAGCCCTTCGCGCACTATGCGCTGCAATTCCAGCTTGGAACTGTCAACGAACTCGGCAAGGGCGAAGTCTTCGGGAGCCACTTCGTAGATGCCGAGCTGCTCCATTTTGTCGATGTCGCCGGCCAGTATGGCCTTTATAAGGAACTCCGCATAGATGTCCATGGGCAACACGCGGTCGTATTCCCCGCTCATTATCATGTGCCGCTCGCCGCCTTTCACGCGTGCGTCGAGCACATACTCCACACCACGGCGCAACCAGGAGAAGTAACTGCGGCTTACGGAGAACTGTTTCAGGCGCGGCATTATCCATCCGGCAAGCTCATCGGCATCGTCACCCTCCGGTATTACGGTTATCTCCGAGCTGTATGCGCCGAGGAAACCGTCCTTTGACGTGGGCCTACCCGTAAGGACATTGCCGTTGATGACCCTCACCTTGCGGTCAGAGCGCACCCCTTGGGCGAGCAGTCCGGCCAGTTCCTGCCCCACAACCATGTCGGTATAGGCCGGCGACTCCACCTCACTGCCCGCGAAAGCCACCCTGCGGGTCATGTCAACACGCCCGGTAAGGAACAGGCGGCCTATGAACAGCACCACCGAAGGGTCAACTGTCCACACCGTTTCGCCCTTGTTTACCGGGTCTATATGGTTCACCTGCACACCGACATTGCCCGCCGGACACGCGCCGTCGAACACGTTTACCTCCACGTCACGGGCGTTCACGAGGGCTTCTGCCGTCTGTTTCGCTCCGATACCGAGGTATGTGCGGGCTATTTTCGACAGGGCCGTGAGTCCTGTCTGGAAGCTCTGCTCCTGTCCGCACAGCTCATACTCGAAGTCAGAGGCCAGCGGCTTGTCCCTAAGTGCCGACACGAAGATGGCCTTGGGCTGCGTTTGCGGACTTGCAGACACCGCATAGGGCAGCTGGGTTATGAAACCGAACAGTCCGGCCTCAAGGATTGCTGACACGACTGCACCGCCGTCAAGCGCCGACACGTCCTTCTTGCCGAAGTCAACCGCCTCCTGCCTTTCGCCGGCAGCCACTTCCACAGCCAGAACCTTGCGCCTTTCGCCGCGTATAATGCCCGTTACCGTTCCGCCAACGGGCGACGCGAACTTCACTTCAGGACAGTCTTTGTTGACAAACAGGGCATCGCCGGCACGCACACTGTCGCCCTCCTTGACCACAACCCGGGGGGTAACGCCCGGAAAGTCGGCCGGCTGCAAGGCATATCTGCCCGGCTTCCGAAGCGCAAAGAGCCGCTTTTCAGCCGTCCCTGCCAGCTTTATGTCAAGCCCCCCGTGCAGTTTTATTACATTTCCCATAAATATATAATGTGTAAGTTATAATTTCACCATGAATAGTTGCCCGACAAAATTACACAAAAGATACGATAATCGAAGTATTCTGCCATTTTTTATTGGTCAAACTACACGCAAAACCTCTCTTTTGTCACGCTCTGCCGCCCCAAAGCAATCATTTTGCAAACCACAAATGCCAAGAAAGGCCATGCAGCCCCAACCTTTTTGTAAAATACTCTGCCGCTGTGAGGGGGAAAACCGTACGCTTCTGAATTGCAAACCGCCGGTTGTGTTTCGCAAAGTGCCCGTTCACGACTCTTAAACGGCCTGTTTACGATGGCTAAACGGCCTGCTTAGGAGTACAAAGCGAGTTATAAAAAGTGAGGGGAGGAGGGATGGGGTAATTTGACTGGGATTCAATGGCTTACATTGATTGTGGGCTGGATTGTGAGGACAGGTGGAGACGGGAATGGGACAAGATGGGACGGGGGAACGT
>CAVAPI010000146.1:0-2231 GCA_963590445.1 Lachnospiraceae bacterium
GCCGTGGCAGGCAAGACCAAGGTGGACGATGATGTGCTTGACAACCTTGAAGAGGTGCTTATAACGAGCGACGTTGGGGTGGATACTACTTTGAAGATTATACACCGCATAGAGGAAAGGGTGGCCCGCGACAAGTATCTCGGCACTTCGGAACTCAACAACATACTCCGCAGCGAGATTGCATCGCTGCTTGAGGAGAACAACAGCGGCGACTCCGACAGTTGGGACTTGCCCTCTGACCACCGCCCCTACGTCATTTTGGTGGTGGGAGTGAACGGTGTGGGCAAGACAACCACCATAGGCAAGCTGGCCTACCAGTTCAAGAAGGCCGGCAAAAAGGTGTATCTGGGTGCGGCAGACACTTTCCGCGCCGCTGCCGTGGAGCAGCTTTGCATCTGGGGAGAGCGTGTCGGCGTGCCGGTAGTGCGCCAGCAGATGGGCAGCGACCCTGCATCTGTTGCTTTCGACACGTTGAGCAGCGCCAAGGCAAACGCCGCCGATGTGGTCATAATCGACACTGCGGGGAGGCTGCACAATAAGGTTGGGCTGATGAACGAGCTGAAAAAGATAAAGGAAGTGATGAAGAAAGTGCTGCCGGAAGCCCCGGATGAGGTGCTTCTCGTGCTTGACGGCAGTACCGGACAGAACGCTTTTGAGCAGGCAAGGCAGTTTGCGGCAGTCACACAGATAACCTCCTTGGCCATAACCAAGCTCGACGGCACGGCCAAGGGCGGCGTTGTCATAGGCATAAGCGACCAGATGAAGGTGCCGGTGAAGTACATTGGGCTTGGTGAAGGCATGGAAGACCTGCAATTATTCAACAAGAGCCAGTTCGTGGATTCACTGTTCAGCACGGGCAACGATTAGGTTCAACGGCAGAAACAGCCGGGTTTTATAACTTAACCGGACGGTTTGGCTGTCATAAACGGCCGGGTTAAGCAACGTAAGCGGTAGGTTTTAACGAAGAGAAGGATTAGGATTGAAACGGAATACTATAGACATCGTGACCATGGGGTGCTCAAAGAACCTTGTGGACAGCGAGACTCTCATGGCCATGTTTGAGGCCAACGGCTACAAGTGTACGCACGATGCCGAGAACCCTTCGGGTGAGATAGCCGTAATCAACACGTGCGGCTTCATAGAGGCGGCAAAGGAGGAAAGCATCAACACCATCCTTGAGTTTGCTCAGGCCAAAGAGGAAGGGCGGCTGCGCAAGTTGTTCGTCATGGGCTGCCTCTCGCAACGCTATCAAAAGGAGTTGGAGGCCGAAATTCCCCAAGTTGACAAGTTCTACGGCAAGTTCAACTACAAGCAACTGCTCGCCGACCTTGGCAAAGCCGACATCATAGCTTGCGACGGCAGCAGACATCTGACCACACCGCGCCACTATGCCTATCTGAAGATAAGCGAGGGCTGCGACAGACATTGTGCCTACTGTGCCATTCCCATAATGACAGGCCGCCATGTAAGCCGTCCGAAGGAAGAGATACTGGCAGAGGTGCGCAGTCTTGTGGCTGGCGGCACCAAGGAGCTGCAGGTTATTGCGCAGGAGCTGACCTATTACGGCATCGATACCGACGGCAAGCAGGGCATAGCCGACCTTATCTCTGAAATCGCTGCGGTGCCCGGCGTGGAGTGGATACGCCTTCACTACGCCTATCCTGCCCATTTCCCGTGGGATTTGCTTACTGTTATGCGCGAAAAGCCCAACGTATGCAAATACATCGACATTGCTTTGCAGCACATTTCCGACCATATGCTCAGCCGGATGCAACGCCACGTGACCAAGGCAGAGACGTATGAACTGATAGAACGCATGAGACGCGAGGTGCCGGGCATACACATACGCACCACACTCATGGTTGGCTTTCCCGGAGAGACAGAGGACGACTTCAACGAACTGATGGAGTTTGTGCGCTGGGCACGCTTCGAGCGTATGGGATCGTTCACCTATTCAGAGGAAGACGGGACGTATTCGGCCGAAAACTATACCGACGACGTGCCGCAGGAGGTGAAGGAAGACCGGCTGAACCGCCTGATGGCCTTGCAACAACGCATAAGTGCCGAGGTGGAAGCCGCCAAGGTGGGGCAGACAATGCGCATCGTCATCGACCGCAAGGAGGGCGACTACTATATTGGGCGCACCGAGTTCTGTTCGCCGGAGGTGGACCCGGAGGTGCTTGTCCCTGCATCAGAACGCCGTCTCACGGTGGGCAAATTCTATGAAGCGA
>CAVAPI010000147.1:0-2188 GCA_963590445.1 Lachnospiraceae bacterium
TATGTACTCAAAAATTCAAGAAACAGCATCTTGGCTAAGGCAAAGGATGACAACAAGCCCCAAGACGGCAATAATACTGGGGACAGGCCTCGGACAATTAGCTTCAGAAATCACTGACACCTACGAGTTTCCGTATTCGGAAATTCCCAACTTCCCTGTCTCTACAGTAGAAGGCCATGCCGGCAGGCTCATATTCGGCAAACTTGGCGGCAAGGACGTGATGGCTATGGAGGGACGTTTCCACTATTACGAGGGTTATACCATGAAGGAGGTGACATTCCCCATACGCATTATGTATGAGTTAGGCATCGGCACCTTGTTTGTTAGCAATGCCTCTGGCGGCATGAACCCGGCTTTCAAGATTGGTGACCTCATGGTCATAACCGACCATATCAACCTCTTTCCGGAGCATCCGTTGCGCGGAAAGAACTTCCCTACAGGCCCCCGCTTCCCCGATATGCACGAGCCTTACGACCGCAAGCTGATAGCCGAGGCCGACGGGATAGCCCGCGAAAAGGGTATAAACGTGGTGCATGGTGTGTATATAGGTGTACAGGGTCCCACGTATGAGACTCCTGCCGAATACAAGATGTACCACCGCATGGGTGCGGATGCCGTTGGCATGAGCACAGTCCCTGAGGTTATCGTGGCCCGTCATTGCGGTATCCGTGTGTTTGGCATGAGCATTATCACCGACCTCGGCCTTGAGGACACCCCTGTGGAGGTGAGCCACGAGGAAGTACAGGTGGCTGCCAACAGGGCGCAGCCGCTCATGACAGAGATAATGCGCGAGATGATACGCCGTGCATGATGGAATGTCAATCCGTAAAGCCGCTGTTTAGAGACCGTAAACGTAGGCTTTGCAGGTCGTAAATGCACCATTTAAGGACAACAAACGGCATACTTATGACAGACATAGCAAAGCTTGGCGAGTTCGGACTGATAAGTCATCTCACCAAGGACATAAAGACCAAGAACGCATCTACACTGTATGGCGTGGGCGATGACTGCGCCGTGCTGCACTATCCCGACAAGGAGGTGCTCGTAACCACCGACCTATTGATGGAGGGAGTGCACTTCGACCTCACCTATATCGACCTGCAGCACCTTGGCTACAAGGCGGCTATGGTCAACATCAGCGACATTTTCGCCATGAACGGCACGCCACGGCAGATGACGGTGAGCCTTGCCCTCAGCAAGAGATTTACCGTTGAGGACATGGAACAGTTCTACAGCGGGCTGCGGATGGCCTGCGACAAGTGGGGCGTGGATGTGGTTGGCGGCGACACCACGTCGTCTTTCACAGGCTTGGCCGTAAGCATAACCTGTATAGGCGAGGCCGACAAGGCCGACATCGTGTATCGCAACGGAGCGAAGGACACCGATCTGGTGTGCGTTTCCGGCGACTTGGGCGCCGCCTATATGGGGCTGCAACTGTTGGAGCGCGAGAAGCGCGTATATTACCAGCAGGTTGACGAGGCCAAGAAGCGGGGCGACAGGAAAGCCCTGGCCGATTTGGCTCACTTCCAAGCCGACTTTGCCGGCAAGGAGTATCTGCTCCAGCGTCAGTTGCAGACCGAGGCGCGCGGCGATATTGTCCAGAAGTTGCGCGAAGCCAACATCCGCCCCACGTCGATGATGGACATAAGCGACGGACTCAGCAGCGAGCTGCACCATATCTGCACGCAGAGCCATGTGGGATGCCGCATTTTCGAGAAGAACATCCCCATCGACTATCAGACAGCCATAATGGCCGAGGAGCTGAACATGAACGTCACCACCTGCGCCCTTAACGGCGGCGAAGACTATGAGTTGCTTTTCACCGTTCCCATAGCCGACCTTGAGAAGATTGAGCATATGGAGGGCGTCACGCTCATTGGCCACATCACCAAGGAACAGTATGGCTGCGTGCTCGTTAGCCGTGACAACAACGAGTTTGAGCTTAAGGCTCAGGGATGGAACCCGTTGAAACAGACAGAGGAAGCATGAAGAAACTGATTACGCCGCAGGCCGGTCTGCTGCTCGTTGTCGTGGGCGTACTGTTGCTCGTCGTGAGCTTCGTGGCCCGCGTCTCCGCAGTCAACGCCCTGCTGCTTGCGGCTTTGTTCCTCATCATCTGCGGCATCGTGGTGTATGTAGCCGCACAGAAGATGGCGAGCCGCTATTGATGGCGTGCGGATTATGACTG
>CAVAPI010000148.1:0-2118 GCA_963590445.1 Lachnospiraceae bacterium
TGCCCCCATCCGTGGCTCGCTATCTCCTGCCCGTCGGCGGCCATAGCCCGCAGCTGTGCCCACGTCACGCAGGGCGTTCCCTTCATGTCGTGCCCTACCTTGCTGCCCACGATGCCGAATGTAGCCTTCAGTCTGCGCCGCTTCAGCTCCGGGAACACCATGGTGTAGTGCTCCTCCAAACCGTCGTCGAAGGTGTAGCTCACGGCAGCCTTGCGGTCGCCGTAGTATTTTGCCACATGAATGTCCTGTTGCGCCGTGGCGGCAATAGCCCACATGACCAAGGAAACCATGATAAGTAGTCTGTGCATATTAGGGTAGGTATTCAAAATTATCCGTCGGTTTTAGGTTCACCTCCGCCTTGCTGGCGGAAACTTCAGCAAAAGTAGCCCTAAACGGCATGGTTGCAATGGTAAAACAGTACGCATATCGGTTGTTTCGTACGCAAACGTGCGGAAAAAGGCAAAAAATGCACTATCTTTGCAAAAAGCAAGCTGCGGCAATAGAACCGTCAAACAAACGAAACAGACCGATGAAGACAAACTATGAGATACGCTATGCGGCACACCCCGACGACGCCAAGGGCTACGACACCGCCCGTCTGCGCCGCGACTTCCTCGTTGAAAAGCTGTTTGCGCCCGACGAGGTGAACCTTGTATATTCGCTTTACGACCGGATGATAGTGGGCGGAGCCATGCCCGTGGACGAAAAGCTCGCGCTTGAGGCCATCGACCCGCTGAAAGCCAAGTTCTTCACAGAGCGGCGTGAGGTTGGAGTGTTCAACGTGGGCTGCGGAGAAGGCATCGTCACAGTGGGCGACGAGACTTTCACGCTCGGCTACAAGGAGGCTCTCTACATAGGACGGGGCGACCGCGACATTACGTTCGCCAGTGCAGATGCGCAGCGTCCCGCCAAGTTCTACTTCAACAGCGTCACCGCCCACAAGGAATACCCCAGCCGCAAGATTACCAAGCAGGACGCCATCGTGGCCCACATGGGCAGTCTGGAGATGAGCAACGAGCGCGACATCAACAAGATGATAGTGTCGCAGGTATTGCCCACGTGCCAGCTGCAGATGGGAATGACCGAGCTGGCTACGGGAAGCGTGTGGAACACCATGCCGGCTCACGTACACAGCCGTCGCATGGAGGCATACTTCTACTTTGAGGTGCCCGAAGGACAGGCCGTGTGCCACATGATGGGGCAGCCGCAGGAGACGCGTCACATATGGATGAAAGGCGATCAGGCGGTGCTTTCGCCCGAATGGAGCATACACAGCGCAGCCGCTACCCACAACTACACGTTCATCTGGGGCATGGGAGGCGAGAACCTCGACTACGGCGACCAGGACTTCTACGAGATAACAGACTTGAAATAAATAACCCAAGGGCGGCCTTGCGGACACGGACAAGCTCCTGTCCCAATGCGCCACCTCTAAAAACGAAAAGCAATGGACACATTTTCAAAGAATTTCTCCCTCGAAGGGAAAGTGGCTCTCGTCACGGGAGCAGCCTACGGCATAGGCTTCGCCATAGCCGAGGCATACGCCAAGGCCGGTGCTAAGATAGCTTTCAACTGCCGTTCGCAGCAACACCTTGACCAGGCACTGGCCGACTACAAGGCCAAAGGCATAGAAGCCAAGGGCTACATCTGCGACGTGACCAAGGAAGACGACGTGAAGGCTATGGTGGAAGACATCGAGAAGACCATCGGAGTGATTGACATTCTCGTGAACAACGCCGGCATCATCAAGCGCATACCCATGACCGACATGACCGTTGAGGAGTTCCGCCAGGTGATAGACATCGACCTCAACGCACCGTTTATCGTGTCTAAGGCCGTCCTGCCGGGCATGATCAAGAAGGGACACGGCAAGATTATCAACGTATGTTCCATGATGAGCGAGCTTGGCCGCGAGACTGTGTCGGCCTATGCAGCCGCCAAGGGCGGACTGAAGATGCTCACGCGCAACATCTGCTCGGAGTTTGGCGAGCACAACATACAGTGCAACGGCATAGGTCCGGGCTACATAGCCACGCCGCAGACCGCTCCTCTGCGCGAAAAGCAGCCCGACGGCAGCCGCCATCCGTTCGACAACTTCATCATTTCGAAGACTCCGGC
>CAVAPI010000149.1:0-2092 GCA_963590445.1 Lachnospiraceae bacterium
GTTCAAGAAACATGATATTGCGCTTATAGAGTCCATCATTTCAGAGAATGAAGACATTATCATCGAGCGATGGAATGAATATTTCAATCAAAAATAGAGGGATTATGGAACGATACAGAGTCAACAGGGTTTGGGTGGATGAGTCACACGTTTGGGCTGAAACCGCCAATGGTTGGAAGGCAGGCTGTCCTTTCAACAAGTGGAGTAACCTTGCAAAGGCAACGCAGGAACAACGCCACAATTTCTCTTTGAGTCGTTATGGCATCCACTGGCCCGAACTGGATGAAGACCTTTGTTTCGAGGGTTTTTTGCTGATGCTGGCCTTTGCAAACGTTCTGATGAAGACGATGCCGTCTATTATCAAGAGTAAGAATCTATGCTTATCAAGACTGTCCAATTCGTTGTCGCCAATTAAGTGACGCAACAAGTTGGACAGTCTGTTATATAACCGTGCTCAGAGCCTTATGCGCGTGCCGGCATACAGAACTCTTCCGTGTACTGGCCCCCACACCAACGTAGGTTCAAAGGTGGTGCTCCAGGGGTTGTCCGCACCTATTATCGGATGCTTCTGCGTAAATCCGGTGAGGTTTTCGCCACCCACATACACCGAGAAATGGCGGAACTCGCGGGTAATCTGTGCGCTCAACTGCTCGTAAGCCTTGAAACGGCTGTCCCAAGATGGCGTGCCGTTGGCTGTGATGTAGGGGTTGGGCATTCGTCCGCCGCCGTTCAGTTGCAGCGTCACGTCAAACTGCCACTTCTCGAGCGGCGTTTTGTATGATGCGGTGAGCAATCCCTTGTACTTGCTCGTCAGCGGTTTTTCCATCAACTGGCCTCCATAGGAACATTTCACATCGTTCATGCGGTAGGCGGCAGTGAGCGTGAAGCCGCTGAACAGCGGATATGTAGCGTCAATCTGTGCCGTGTGCGAATACGACTTGCCGTCCAGGTTGGCGATAGTGATGGCCGTCGGGTCGCTGTCGTAGTCTATTACGGCTTGGTTGCTGAACCTTGTGTAGTAGTATTCGGCGTTCACCTTCAGCGTTTTCTCTCCTATTGGTATCAGCAAGGCTGCACTTGCACCATAGTTCCACGCCTCTTCCTGACGCAGATTGCCTATGTTCAGTTGCCGTCCGCTGGCCAGCAGGAAGTTGTTTTCGGCCAATGCGTGTACTGTGCGGTAGCCCTTTCCGGCAGAAAGGCGCATACTGAGCAGATTCGACGGAGCATATTTGAGGTGGAAGCGCGGAGTCCAAAATGTGCCGTACAGATTGCTGTGGTCTATGCGAAGCCCGGCCATGAACGTAAGTTTGCGGCTGAGGTCAAGCGTGTATTGGGCATAGGCACCGGGCACCGTCTCCTTTTCGTTGCCTATGACGGGCAGCGGCGTGGCATGGGATGCCGCGGTGCTGTAGGCAAGAGCCTGCCCGAGATAGTCGTGGTTGAGGCTTAGTCCGGCAGAAAGGCTGTGCTGCTCGTTGAAATGCGTCTCGAACACGAGCGAAGCATACAGGTTTTTCTCGTTGACATAGTAGTCTTTGTGGCCGAAAGTGGACGAGAGTTCCTGCATGGATGCCGAAGTGAACAGGGCAATGTTGCTGCCGTGCTCATGGTCGAACACGAATGCGTGCTTCATATACGCCTCATAGCGGTCGGTTTCTATGTCAATTTTGTAGCGGCCGTGCATGGCTCCTGCGGCGTTACTGCCCATTTCCATCTGTCCGCCCTGCCGCTTCTCGTGCAGCATACTGGCTCCTCCGTGGAAGATGTAGTGCTCGTTTTTCCATAGCCAGCGGTTCATCAGGTTGTACTGGCGCGCCTTTGGCTTGTCGTAGAAGCCGTCGTTGTTCTCGTCGTGTTCTTCAAACGTGTTCTCGAAGTGGCCCATCAGCACCGTGCTCAGTTTGTCGCTGACCTTTATGTTGCCGTCCACGTTGGCCTCGAAGCGTGTCTTGGTGTCGCCAAACAGGTTGACGTTTACCGTCTGCGGGTCTTCCGGCTTCAGGTACTCGATGTTTATCTGCCCCGTAATCGACTCATAGCCGTTCTTCACCGACGAACTTCCCTTCGACACCTGTATGCTTTTCATCCA
>CAVAPI010000150.1:0-2059 GCA_963590445.1 Lachnospiraceae bacterium
GCTTCCGGCGAGGAATACGACAACATGAACGGCATAGGCTTCCACATTACGGGGGCTTTCGACAAGATTTTGCCCGTCGAAAAGTGCTGGCTGATGGACGATACCCACAACGCCATACGCAACAGCATAAGGGACTACGCCTTCAGCCACGGCATATCCTTCTTCGATCTGCGCGCCCAGCACGGCCTGTTGCGCGACGTCATCATCCGCAACTCCAACACCGGCGGGTGGATGGTGATAGTCCAGTTCCACTTCGACGAGCCGGATGACGAGGCCAAGGCTATGGGACTGATGCGGCATCTGGCCGATGCGTTCCCGCAGATAAGCTCGCTGCTGTATGTAAACAACCAGAAGTGCAACGACACCATAGGCGACCAGGACGTTGTAACGTTCAGTGGCGCCGACCATATCTTCGAGACAATGGAAGAACTGCGCTTCAAGGTAGGCCCCAAGAGCTTCTACCAGACCAACACCGAACAGGCTTACCACCTTTACTCGGTGGCCCGCGAGTTTGCAGCGCTCACCGGCAACGAGCTTGTGTATGACCTATACACCGGAACCGGCACGATAGCAAACTTCGTGGCACGCAAGGCGCGCCGCGTGATAGGCATCGAGTATGTGCCGGAGGCCATTGAGGACGCGAAAATCAACTCGGAAATCAACGGTATAGGCAACACCGACTTCTTCGCAGGCGACATGAAGGATATACTGAACGACGGGTTCATCGCCCGGCACGGCCGCCCCGACGTGGTGATAACCGACCCGCCCCGCGCCGGAATGCACCCCGACGTGGTGCAGACCATACTGCGCACCTCGCCCAAACGCATCGTCTATGTGAGCTGCAACCCCGCCACACAGGCACGCGACCTCGCCCTGCTCGACGCAAGCTATAGGGTTGTGGCCGTGCAGCCTGTGGATATGTTCCCCCACACGCCCCACGTGGAGAACGTGGCGCTGCTTGAAAGGAGGGAAGCGTGATGAAAGGCATGAGAATGATATGCCTTGCGGCTGCCATGGCGGCAACTGCGGTTGCTGTGGCAGGCAGCAACGATGCCGGAGGCAGGGACGGCGCAACTTCGGCGGCCAAACTGAGCGGCTATGTCATAGGACAGTATCAGGCAACGCTCAAGAGCGGCGGCAAGAGCAACACGTTTGACGTGCGCATGGCGCGCCTCGCCTTGGGAGGAAAGCTGCTCAACGAGGTGGAATACAAGGCGCAGGTGCAGCTGAACGGCAACACCGCTACGCTTGGCAGCAGTCCCCGCATAGTGGATGCCTACGCCGAGTGGCAGCGGTTCGGCTTCTTCAAGGTGAAAGCGGGGCAGTTCAAGCGGCCTTTCTCCCTTGAAAACCCCATGCATCCCATCGACCAGGGGTTCATGGGCTACTCGCAAAACGTGTCGAAACTGGCCGGTTTCAACGACCGTTCGGGCGAACAGGCCAGCAACGGGCGCGACATCGGAGTGCAGATACAGGGCGATTTGCTGCCCGGCAAGGCCGGTCGGCCGCTGCTTCACTACCAGATAGGCGTGTTCAACGGGCAGGGCATAAATACAAAGGACGCTGACAACCGCAAGGACATAATCGGCGGACTGTGGATAACGCCCGCCGCAGGACTCCGTATTGGTGCGTTCGGATGGACGGGATCAAAGGCTCGCACCGGCAAATGGACTGACTCAGACGGCACAGAGCGCACGGGTACGGTGAGCCTTCCGCAGCACCGCTATGCTGTCAGTGCGGAATACAAGGCAAAGGGGTGGCAGCTCCGCTCCGAATACATCCACTCCACGGGCTACGCATTCAAGACTACCAGTCAGAAACAGGGCGACCAGAACGACGCAACCGTGAACACCGCTCTCGGCAACAAGGCCGACGGCGTGTATGCACTGTGCATTGCGCCCGTCATACCGGGCAAGCTGGCTGCCAAAACCCGTTATGACCTCTACCGCCCAAGGGCAGACTGGGAAACGAGCCGCACGCAATATGAAGCGGGACTCAACTGGATGCTGAACAAAAGTGTGGAATTGCACGCCGAATACGCCCTGGTCAACGACCGCAG
>CAVAPI010000151.1:0-2038 GCA_963590445.1 Lachnospiraceae bacterium
CGCCGCACCCTTGGCCAAAACCGAGCGCAAGGGAGTGAAGAATTGAGAATGAAGAATGAAGTGATTTTCCGGAAAGGGCTGTTAGCTGACAGTCCGCATTGCGCATAGCCAATGTTTACCGTTATGAAACGGAGCCTCTGTTTTGCGTAAGCCGGCTATTTCCGTACTGTAATTTTTCAATGTCCTTCACCTGCGATTGCCATAAGTTTTCTTACCTTTACACCGGCATAACAACTAAAACGACAATTATGACAATGGGATTGAAAATGAAAGTCTTAAACGTAAATCTGGCTGGGAATGGAAAACTGAAGACATGGAGGAACGCCAAGGGGAAATGCCCAAAATCATTATACAGTAGGACTGTTGAACATCACTAAGCAGTAGAGTGCCTTCAACTGGCGCAGCATACACCAAAGTTGTCTCTCGTTCTGCACATTTAGCGGAGGACACGAAAAAAAGAGTAACTTTGCAAATGGAAGAACGGACAAAGCCTTGCGACGGAAGACCGGGCGCAACCGGACAGACAGCAGGCCGCTTGGCCACAAAAACAGAAACGAACATGAACTACAAGCACTATACCGACGAGGCGGTCAGCCTGCTCCGCCAACTGATAGCCATCCCTTCCGTCAGCCGCAACGAGGGCAAGGCAGCCGATGCGATGGAGACATACATGGAAAGGTGCGGACTGGAACCGCACAGGGAGGCAAACAACGTGTGGTCAATCGACCCCGAATATGACGAAAGGCGCAAAACGATATTGCTCAACGCCCATATCGACACTGTGAAACCGGTGAGTTCGTGGAGCAGAGACCCGTTTGAACCCGTGGAAGAGGGCGGCAAACTATACGGACTGGGCAGCAACGACTGCGGCGGAGGGCTGGTTTCGCTGCTGCAGGCGTTCCGCATACTGACGCAAAGGAGGCGCGACTACAACCTCATATACCTCGCTTCGGCCGAGGAAGAGGTGTCGGGCAAGGACGGAATAAGCCGGGCGTTGCCACTACTGCCGCACATTGACGCGGCCATAGTGGGCGAACCCACCGGCCTGCAGCCCGCCATAGCCGAGAAAGGGCTTATGGTTATAGACGCAACCGCACGCGGCAGGTCGGGTCATGCGGCGAGAAACGAGGGAGTAAACGCCATCTATGAGGCTTTGGACGACCTCGTGTGGCTCCGCGACTACCGCTTTGAGAAGGTCAGCCCGCTGCTCGGGGAGGTGAAAATGAGCGTTACAGTGATACAGGCCGGCACACAGCACAACGTAATACCCGACACCTGCAAGTTCATCATAGACGTTCGGACAAACGAACTGTACCGCAACGAGGAGGTGTTCGCCATTATTTCCGACCATGTAGAGAGCGAACTCAAGGCGCGTTCGTTCCGTCTCGGCTCGTCGGGCATACCCGTAAGCCACCCTCTGGTGGCACGCTGCACGGCCATGGGCATGACTCCCTTCGGCTCACCTACCCTATCCGACCAGGCACTGATGCCATTTCCATCAATGAAACTGGGCCCCGGAATGTCGGAAAGGTCACATTCTGCCAATGAATTCATATACATAGAGGAGATAGAAAAGGCCATTGAGACCTACGTCAGGCTGCTCGGATAAGCGGAAGCGGAACGGAAAGCGGGCAAAACCATCCCTCTTTTGCAAGCCACTGCCAGCCAGTTGGTTTCAAACCTCGCCGCTTTACGCATCGTAAACGGTGCATTTACGGGTCGCAAACCGCCGGGTTACGAAGAACAAACCGATGGTTTGCGGAAAACAAGCCGCAGGATCTTGCCAATCCGGCGCACAGTATTCCCACAAAAAACATTGGGGACAACGCCGGGGAAAGTGCGGAAAAGAAGCGGGAAAGACGCTGAAAAAGGAAGAAAAACACCGTTCTGCGAAAAATAATCGGCAAAATGCTTGCAGGAACCGGGCGGAATGCTTACCTTTGCAACCGCTTACAAAGATTTGGGCGCTTAGCTCAGTTGGTTTAGAGCGTCTGCCTTACAAGCAGAGGGTCGGGGGTTCGAATCCCTCAGCGCCCAC
>CAVAPI010000152.1:0-37826 GCA_963590445.1 Lachnospiraceae bacterium
TCCGCCTGATAGTGGAACAAGTACCACATCTCCAAGCGTATTGCCGCCACACTCGAAATCGGCAACGCCACCACCTTTCAGGAGTTTGACGGAATATACACCAAAAAGGAGATTTTCAATCTTTCATAAAAGTAATGTTTTTAAGAATCATCTGTTCGATGCCGCCCTTGCAGCAGAATGTCAGCTTATGATGGCCGGTAGGAACGTTCAACTTAAACGTCTGGCAGCTCCACTTACCGCCCGTAGCCTTTATAGGCAATGTGGCGATGAGTGCGCCGTCAGCTCCGCCCTCATGAACTTCTATCACGGCATTGCTCAACCGTGCCTTCAGTTCCACCCTGCACTTAGTTGCGGTGTCGGGGAAGAGAAGATTATAGAATGACAGCCACGCCCCGTCTTTATCCACATTGAGGAACTGCACCGGAGCATAGTCGTCGGGGCGCACAAGGGTCATGCCGTCCTTGTCGTCGAAGAGGTCGAAATCGACAGTGGAGAAAGCGTTGTAGCGGTTGCCGTGATAAGTGCTCTTGATGGTAAAGGAGAGGAAGTCGGCATAACCCGACATTGCCTTGCGGAGATTCTCCGTGGTATAGAAGGCGTCTTCGTGGCTGACAGCGTTGTTGTAGCAACACAACGAATAACGCAGCCCAAGGAAACGCCAGAAACCAGATGCCGTCTCAGACCCAAAAGGAGTAAATGTCATGCCATCGAGACTGTAGCTGAACTTCACCGTGCCACGCTTTGTCACCTCCGTGCTCAGCCACAATGTCTTAACACCAGTGGGGAGTGCAGTCGCCTTAACAAGCTTGTCACGGCTGTGATGGCTCTCGTGCATCTCCATACGCAGCCTTCCGTCCTTCATCGCCACGCCTTGCTGTAGCATTGAGCTTCCCATGATGCCATTGCCTGCGAAATCGCCTTCTTGCAAGTGACTGACATCGACCTTCACAACAGATGTGCTGGCGGGGCAGACGAGTTTATGTGTCAGTGAGTTGCGCGCCCACTCATAACCCTTTGCCGGGGAGGCGTAGATGCGGAAGGTCTTGCCGTCGACAAGCCGCCATTTCTCAGGGATAGGCACATGACTGAACTCCCACGGAGACGTGCGGACATCCTGTAGCCCGCTGAAGTCGCAGGTAAAGACACTGTCGAAAGTCTCTGCCGCAGCATTCTTTAATATGATGTGGGGTTTACGGTATGTCACCACGCCTTTGCCCTCTTGCAACCGACCGACGCGGTCTTTCACCGAGTCGGCGATATTCTCCGGCTTTGGGTCAAGACCAACCACCGGCCAGTCGTCAACCCACCGCATGGGGAAGAGCATGCAGTCGCGACCCATGTAATCCCTGTCCTGAAAGATGAAAGCCCATGACTCACCCTCCGGCGTGTCAACGAAACCGCCCTGATGGATGCCGGAACGTGAGTAGTTGAGGTCGTCATCGAGCAACACACGGGTCTCATAAGGGCCGTAGATGCTGCGTGAACGGCTCACCATCTGAAAACCATTGTAACCCTGTGAAGGATTGAAGACATAATACCAGCCATTACGCTTGTAGACATGGCAGCCCTCGAAATAGAGACGGTATGGCGCAGGTGAACGCAGCACAACCGTGCCACGGTCACCGGGGGTCTTTATCTCAGTACCCTCATCATTAAGCTCTGTCACACAGATGTCGTTCTTGCCGTGGAAGATATACTTCTTGCCATCGTCATCGATGAAAAGTCCGGGGTCATAGAGTTGCTCCTTGAAGGCGTACATCTTGTACGGGCCTTCCGGCTTGCGGCTCTTGCACATTATGAAACGGTCTTTGTTGAGGTTCACGCCGATGTAGTACCAACCCTTATAGTAACGCATCGTCGGAGCCCAACATCCTGCCCCGTATGCTGTCTCTGCCTTCTCCATGCTGTACTGCGGCCTGAAGGTAAGACTGTCATATGCATGCCCTATCACACGCCAGTGCACCAAGTCCCTGCTGTGGCAAACAGGAATGCCGGGCATGCAGACGAACGAAGACGTAATCATATAGTAGTCGCTGCCCACACGGATGATATCTGTGTCGGGGAAGTCACCGCGTATGATGGGATTGGTATATGTGCCGTCACCATTGTCGGAAGAGAACACCTCTGTGGCCTGACGCTGCGAGTGAGCAGTGGAAATGGTGAGGAGCATGAAAAGAATGGATAGGAACCGTCTCATTAAAATTGAAAAATTGTAGGGGACGACGCTTCCAGCGTTGCGAATTCTGACGCTGAAAGCGTCGACTCCTATTTTATTTGTTAATAAACTTCTTGCCGTTGCGGATAACGATGCCCTTATAGTTGGCAGGAACCTTTAAACCCATGAGGTTGTAGGTCGCATCGTCATGAGTCTTGTTCTCAGTGGCAATGTTATCTATGCCTGTAGAGCTAGAGTTTGCACTGATGACGATGCCACCGTAATATTCGAAGAGTGAAGCACCCTGGAACACATCGGTCTGAAGCACACCGTCTACATAATATTGTCCTTCGACATCAGAGAGTGTGAAACCAGACACATCGGCTTTTGGAGTGCCTTGGATGCGGACATAGACTTCATCCTTGTTGTCAGCCTCTGTGGGCAGTATGCCTTCGAGAGCATAGAACTGGAAAGGTTTCTCAACAGTGGTCTTGGCAAACTGTGTGTATTTGACGCCATCGGTAGAATAACTCAGAGTCTGCTCCTTGCAGCATGAATTGTCGGTACCGGTAACGCAAGCGAACTTAACGTTTGACAGGTTTTTCGTTGAGAACTTCACTATAGCGGCGTTGGTATGTGAGAACTTCTGTTCGCCGTCTGTCGTGACGAGGATGACAGGAATCTTCTGGTCATCATCGAGACCGTCGAGCTTGCTGGGACGGCTCTGACCGTTGGCAGCGGTGTAGTTGCCGCTATCGTCTGTTGTAGCGAACGTTATCTCTGCCTGGTAATTGGTGTCGTTGTCTTTATAGATGTCTGACTTCGCGCTCTCCAGGTTGCGGTTGTTGGTGAAAGTGGTGAAAGCCGAGACAAGGTCTGTGCGTTCCTCATAGTCAGCCGTCAGATTCACGTCACCGGTTACAGCGACCTTGTGAGAGCGGTCCATACTGCCGTCGCTCCATCCCTTGAAGGTAGCAAGAGTTGTGTAAGGAGTGTTCTTGTCATTAAGGGTAATGGTGATGGTGTCGCCGACATAATACTGTGCCTGTTCAGGCTCGATGGTGTAGGTGATGAATGAGGGGCCGTTGACTGTTACGTTCACTGCGGCCTTTGTCGGGAACTTGTCAACATACATGATGCTTGCGCCGAGATATGAAGTCTCTCCGTCAATAGTCAACGCGCCGCCGTCGGCCTCCTTCATAAGTCCGATACCCATAGTGTAGGCAGGGCTGCTTTTCTCTACGAGGTAGATGCTGTTGGCAGGGTCTTGGAAAGAACCACCTTCAGACCAGTCGGCGAGACCCGCATCGGAAGGAGAGATGAAATGAGGATCATCATCAGTCATATAGATTACGTCCGGCTTCTGCAGCTTGGTACGTTCCCAATTCATATAGTGAATGGTGTCGAGTACATTATGTGAAGCGTAAAGCACGCCTTGGTTCACGCCGAACCACTCTGTGAGAGCCTCGTTGGTGATGTCACCGTCCTCCATCATGTTCTCCTTGCTGAAAGCCATAGGAGCCATGAAGATGTTGTTGTTGACATGGTATACTGCCTCCGCACCGAGGTTGTCGCCAGGGGCTATGACACTGAACGTGCGGTGTTTCTCCTCACCGTTGGCTGTGTACTGGTAGTTGGAGACCAACACAGTGTTGTTGTTGAAATATAAATCCGGGGTCGTGGCAGTCTCACCGGCGAGTCCCATCGTGAAGAAACTTCCCACGCGCGGAAGGTCATAGATGAGGTTGTCGTTCATACGGACGTGGTTGACAGAATGTCCGAGGTTGATAATCTGCCGGGTGCCGAGACCGCAGTCATGAATGCGGCAACCGCTAAACTCCAGCCAGTCGATGTTATACAGCTGGTCATCCTTACCCTTGTAGGTACGCATGAACTGCTGGGTGATGTCGTTGAGGTCACAGTGGCGGAAGGCCACTGTGTCCACATTACCGGCCTGGTCAATGACCACATTGGCATTCTTGCCGTTCTGCTTTGTGTAACAGTATTTCAGCGAGACGTTCTCAAAGACAAAAGACACCTTTGAGTCGTCCTTCAGAGGCTCGCCCACAAGCCAGAACAATGAT
Organism: Lachnospiraceae bacterium; assembly: GCA_963590445.1. GTDB lineage: Bacteria > Bacteroidota > Bacteroidia > Bacteroidales > Bacteroidaceae > Prevotella. Next base: position 4,240 of record CAVAPI010000152.1, read on the forward strand.
GAGAACTGCGGCATCTTGTCGAAGTCGGTGACGTTGCTCTTGACAACCAGACGTCCGTACTTCATTTTGTATACAGGACTCTTCTTGAAGTTCTGTGAGCCGGACCACGTGCAGACCAGCGTGTAGGTGTCACCTTTCTGTCCGTCGCCGATGGCATCAAGTGCGGCGTTAAACTCTTTGACACTAGCCACCTCACGGGTAAAACTCTCGGCCATTGTCATGCCGGGCAGTGCCGCAAACACCAATGACAACAATGAGTAGAAAATCTTCTTCATAGTTTTTGTTTTTAAAGTTATAAATCCGCTGCAAAGTTAGTTCCTTGTGACTATCCCGGTGTGGAATAATCACAAGGAGATGTGGAAAATGGATTATTTCTCCAAATTCCAGTTGATAAACCAGCCGTAGGTGTTGATTGATGAGGAAACATTACCGGCAATGCCGCGTGACGCATACTTTGGAGCGAGGATGCTCACCACGCTGTCTTTAGCCGTTGTCTCAGAGCCGCGTCCGTTGTCTCCGTTCCACCGTTGGGCAATCTTGCAGAGATAAGGGTAAGCCTTACCCTCACCCACATATTCCTTCATGCTTTCCTTTGCCAACGCCCAGTCGTAAGCCTCGCGGCGCTGCATCTCTGTGAGATTGTAGTCGGGGCTGTCAGGATTGGGCAGGTCGTATTGTGTACCGTTGACACAACCCACGATACCAACGTCACCATAGCCCACCATGTCACTGAACCAAGAGTGATAGTGGGGGTCGGCGATGATGTCTGTGTAGGCATCATAACCGTGGGGAAAGGCATTGTTGAAACCGTTGTTGAGGATAGCGGCAGCCACACGCCAGTTGCCGAGATGGTTCTCAGCCTCTGCCATGAGAAAATGGATGTCGTGGCCTCTGAACATCAATATCGTTGGTTCTATCTCGAAAATCCTGTCCTTCAGATAATGGTAGTTGCGCACGGCGGGCGTAGCGTCGAAGCTGTAGTAGTATTTCGACAGGCACACCTCACCTCCGAGAGTGTTCATCACCATTTTCTGATCCAGTCCTCTGAGGTCGGCACTGCCATAGAGCGAGAGACCGTAATCAGACGGTTTCAGGTAGAACGAGTTGCCATCGGGATACTGAGGGCAGAAGTATTGCACCAGACGGTTGCGCTGCTGATGGTCATAATCGTAGATAATGCCGCTGACAGCCTGCTCACGGTTACCGATACCCTCGCTGCAGAAGATGCTGTAATAAGGATATGTGGCATCATTCTGCAACACCAGGCTTGTCTGGAACAGCCATCCGGCACCGTTGATGCCCGACACGGTCACACCGTCGCGCTCATAAATGAAATCGGCATCGGTAAAGCCCGGACATTCCATATCCGCCACGTTTTTACAGGTACGAATACGGTAGAGCCACGCGTTGAGGTTGTCGCGAATCCACAGCCAGTCGGCCTGCGCCGTCTCCTCACTCTCATAACTTGCCCGCCATGACCGCATGACAGCCTCAAGGATGATGCGTGGCGGCACGAGATACTGCCACTGCATATACGCGCTCTTATCCTGGTTCTCCTCATCAAGCCATTTGTACCACTGCATGGTGATATCGCCCGCCACATGTACACCGTCGACATCAATACCGTTCTGCAAGAGGTCGATACAACGGTTGGCAAGCTGCCCCATGTCGCATTTAGTGAACACAGAGACATCGCTGAGGTCTTTCTTCTCCGTCAAAGGGTCATCAAACCAGTATGCCTGACCGTAAATCTTGCCAAGCATATAGTAAGCCCACACCTTCAGGCGGACAGCTGAGGAGAGCAGAGCCGTGAAGTTGGTCTCGTCAGCCTCCAGCATGCCGCCCTCCTTGTGGTGAAACTCGCCCATCTTGTTGATGTAGTCGTTGCAGGCTATGACGATGGCGTAGTAGCATGTCGGGGCGGCATAGCTGTTGCCGTCGGTGTTCTTGTAGTTGTAGATGTCCTGCAATGCCGTAGGGGCCTGCGAGGTCGTCTCAAGAACGTTGGCACGCGTGTCGGTCAGGAAGATGCTCTGGTCACCGGCTTCCTGCACTTTGGTAACGATGCCGAGGAAGCCCTTGTACATCTCACTGGCCTGACCCATATATTTCTTTTCCGGGATGATGCTCGTGGGCTCGGTCTCAAACATGTCTGAGCAGGACGTTGTGACACAGGCAAGGAAAAGACTGAGACAAAGGGCTATGATATGTTTTTTTGTCTTCATGATTTTTAGAAATTAATGTTGAATCCAAACTCAAAACTGCGTGGCATGGTAAGTTTCGCATAGTCGAATCCGCGCAATGACTCGTCGTAAGAGTAAGCGAACTCAGGGTCACCGCCAAGGTAACGGGTAAGACAGAAAAGGTTCTCACCGCTGAGGTAGATTTCGCCGGAGCGAATGACATTGAGAATCTTACCGAAAGAATAGGTGAGTCTCACGCCGCGCAGTTTCAGATAATCGCCTTTCTCTATCCATCTGTCGCTGAACCTGTTGTTTCCCATCGGGTCGCCATAGTCGGCACGCGGCATCGTGGTCTGCTGTCCCTCCACCTGCCAACGGTTGAGCACACCGGTGCTCTGGTTGTGTAAAGTTGACATCGAAGAAAGTTGTCTGCGTGTGGCGTTATAAAGCTTGTTGCCGGTGACAAAACCAAAATCCGCAAGCAAAGACCACTGACGGAAACGCACCTTTACTCCGATGCTGCCATACATCTTAGGCTGGTTGCTGCCTAGAGCCACACGGTCCTCGTCATCGATGACCCCGTCACCGTTCTGGTCAACGAAAGCCACGTCGCCCGCACGGTAGAAGTCTCCTTTGGCGTTGCGCAAGTGGGCTGTCTCAGCGTCAGCAGTAGTGGCATAGACTCCTTTTGTCTGCAAGCCGTAGAACTGCCACGGCTCCTCACCGACACGCAACATTGTGTGGGCGTCGTCATTGCCGTAGCCTGTGTAGTCGGTGACAATCTGACTGTCTCCGCCGAGGCTCTTCACACGGCTCTTGACAAACATCACGTTACCCGTAAGTGACACCGTCCAGTCACGTGTGTTGACGGGAGTGACGGTAAGCGAGAGGTCAATGCCGCTGTTGGTGATGCTGCCGGTATTGTCGTAATAGGTCTTGGAACCATACACCTCACTGATGTCACGAATGAGAAGCAAATCATAGTTCTCTGCCGTGAAACAGTTTGTCCGCAGACTCAGGAGACCGTCAAAGATCTGTGTGTCGATACCGAAATCCAACTCGCGTTTTCTCTCCATGGCAAGCTTAGTGTTAGGCACGTTGGAGCGTACTATGGAACCCATGTTCAAGAAACGCGACGCCACATAATAACTCTTGGCGTAGTTGGACGAGAAGCGGCTGTTGCCGCTCATGGCAGCCTCCGCGGTTACGTCCAGACGGTTGAGCCAAGACGGCATGCGCCACATGTTTGTCGTCATCAACCTCGCTCCCACTGAAGGAAAGAAGCTCCATGCCGCGGCTTCACTGCCCGTGACACTAGCGCGGTCTATAGAGAGATTGGCGGTGAAGCCGACAGCCTCACTCCAAGTGTAACCGGCATGCAGGTTCCACCCCATGTATTTCCATTCCGTGTTGTCGCCCGTCGTCAATTGTCCGTCATTGGTGTTTTCCAGTGTCGTATAGCTGTCACCTGCAGTGTTATAACCCTCTGAAAGGTCAAGCTCATTGTTGCGGATCATGTACCGGCCACGGAGTGAAGCATCCATCTGATGCACGCCATCGAAGAGACGGCTGTAGCTCGCCTCGAGCTGACCATTGTATACCGCCTGAGTTAATGTGGAGTTGGCAACCTTGTTCCTGCAGGTGCCGTAGAGTTGCGGCATGACAGTGGCACGGGTGACACCGGGTATAAAGAGCGTCTCCTCAGCGTAATTGTAGAAGAAGTTGAAGAGACCCGTCAACCTGAAATATTCATTAGGACGCCAGTTCAAGCCAAGCTGCGCGTTGGCATCGTATATCTTGTCCTGTGCGTTGACATCATTGACCAGCGACAAAGGGTTGCTTGTGTTGTCGTAGGCATAGAGAGGATTGTCGTTGACGTTCCATTCATCGTATGTAGCCAGCGTGCTCAGCCGTCCACCCATGGCATCTTTTGAGTAAGGAGAGATTAGGGGAGAGGCGAGATAAGCCGAGAGTATCGGCGAGACCTCCGTCTGCATGCCCAGGTTCTGCAGGTGGCTCTTGACGTAAGCAAGTCCCACGTTGGTGAAGATGTCCACCTGTCGGCTTGCCACGATGTCGGCGGAGATAAGGGCATGGTACTTGTCCTGAGAAGTGCCTTTCAGTGTACCGTTGTCCTTGTTGTATCCAAAGGAAATGTTGTATTTCGCGATGGCGTCGCCACCCTCCACACGGAAGAGGTTCTCGGTGTGGAAACCGTTACGGGTAATGAGATCCATCCAGTCGGTGTTCTCATTGAAGAGATAGCCGTACTGTCCCGGCTCAGCGGTGAGGAAAGGATAGTCACGCTGAAGCGTCGTCATCGACGGGTAGCGTGTCATGCCGATGTCCTGCATGTAGCTGCGGTACTGTGTGGCATCGAGGACCGGTATCGTCTTGCCGGGCATGGAGAAACCGTAACGCCCGCTGAAAGTCATACGTGTCTCCAGGTTGTTGCTGTTGGCCTGCTGGGTCTCTATCTCCACCACGCCGTTGCTGCCCAAAGAGCCCCACGCCGCAGCGTCAGTGCCTTTCAGCACCCGCATGGTCTTGATGTCCTTGGGGTCAATGCCGAGAAGCATGTCACGGGAATAGCCGTTGAAGACTCCTGACGTGTTCTGCGAAGTCATGTAAGGCACGCCGTTGACAACAATAAGCGGGGTGGTCTCCGCAAACAGACTGTGAACGCCGCCGATGTGCAAATACTTGCCTTCACCAGGCATGCCGCTCTTGGCAGTGACGAGAAGCTCGCTGTTGGCATCACCGTCCTCACCGGTAACCGCGAGGACGATGGCCTGGCGCACTGAGAGGATACCCACGGGAATGATCTGTCCGTCATATCCGTCGGCCTTGACGCTGACGAGTCTTTTAGCGTCTGCATTCTTCAATGTGAAGTAACCGGCACTGTCGGTCACAACGGCATTCTTCTCACCGACAACAGTGACGATGGCTCCGGCAATGGGTTGTCCCTTGCGGTCGCGCACCTGTGAGTGGAGCGTGCTCTGCGCCAAGGCGGTGCCACAGAGTGTGAGACCCAAAAGAACTGAATATATCCTTTTCATATCGATTATTCGTTTTTAATAGTTGTTGACTGTTGGTCTTAGACACCAGTGGTACATGATTAACTGGCGGACATTGCCGCGTGAGCGGTCCTCGGTACCCTCCGGGTAGGTCTGCTTGTAAAGGGCGGCGAGGTCGGGCGACTGTAGGCCAATGGTGAAATAACCTGGTTCGTCCATGACGACCTTGGCCACAGTGTAGCCGTCGGTGTCGTAAGCGATGGCTTTGGCATCCCGTTTCTGCCAATAGTCCACGTCGAATCCCTCAGGGTAGGCTATCTCACTCTCGCCATAATGCGGTATGTCACTGGCCGCGCCACGGTCGAAGTTGAAGTTGGAACCCTGTGCGCCCATCGCCATGTTGCTTCTGACGAGCTTGCCGTTGAAATAGAAATTGAGCGTGTAGCTTATGCGGTTGTAGAATCCCATGCGCAGATAATATTCTCCCGCGGGGAGGTAACAGCGGTTCACGGTCTGGCTTTCCTCATCATATGTAGCGCCCTCAAAAGTGACACCGCAAGTGAGAGTGGAGTCCTCAGTAGCAGCCTCGTCGGGAACAGCGGTAAGACAATAGTAATCTATAGTGGGCAGAGACTCTGAGAGAGTGAACGAGGACTGGAAGGAGAAGCCGTCCTGCGGATCAGTGAGATGATTCCACTGAAAGAAACTGTTGCGCTGGGCACGTGTCATGTTGTCCCACAACTGATACATGCGGGACTTGATGCGGTAGATGACGACATGGTTTGGTATCTTGAAGCTGCGCAATGTATAAGCCACGCCGTTCGAGAGCATGGTGCCCTCAGCAGCCCTTGTGTTCTGAACCGACGGTTTCCAATAGGCGCGGTCCACAGCTTGGTATGTGGTCTGGTCGGTCTGCCGGTCCACATTGCGGACGTAACCGCCGACGGTATAGAAATCGGTGGCACGCGAGTTGACCTGGAACTGTCCGAGTCTCCGGTCGGTGAAGCAGGCCTTGACAATCCAACGCTCAAACTTCTCACGGTCGGCTGCCGTTGCCTCACGTCCAAGCCACTGCTCCACATTGTCCATAGCGTTGTCGATGGCGTTGTCAATCTGCCTGTTGGTCGGCGTAAACATAGTAGTGAGGTATTGTTCATTGCGCATGTTCCACATAGGCTGCCCGTCGGCAGTGTACCTGTCCATGAGACTGTTCTCCGTCACGAAGACGGAGTCATAGCGCACGCGTCCGTCATAGCCCACACCGGTGATGGTGGAGTTCTCGCGGTCGAAGACGGTGCTGTCATAGCGCAACACCAGGTCACGGAACTCAGAGTAGTCGTCGCCCAGACCTTTCAGATACTCATAGACACTGGGGCGGATGCTCATCTGTCCACCTATATAATATATGTATCCATTGTTCGCCTTTACGGTCTTGGTGATGGGATAGTCATCCAGCATGATCCCCGTTGTGTCACTGTTCTCACGCACCCAGATGCTCTTGCCCTGCATGGTCTTGATGGCAAATCCGTCCTGCAGCAGGGATGGCGCGATGGCCATGTCGCTAACGCAATAGGCAGCCCAGGAATAGTTGTCTATGTCAGCGGTCGACTGTAGATGGCTGTTGTCTGCCACAATGAGCGTGTAGTCGCGGCCTGTCCGCAGACTGTCGTCGATGCCGTTCTTCTCAAATATGGAGGCCATCGTAGTGAGGTCGCCGGCCTGTCGCACGTAGCTCAGCACGTCGCCATCGTAGACCTCTGCCTCGGCTCCCGTCACCGTCTGCCGGTCATAGTAGTCGTTCCAGTCGGAGCAGGACGCTAGGAGAAGCAATCCCAGCAAGGCAGCGGCAAGCAGTATATTGTTTCTTTTCATCTTTTTGTCAATCTTTTATTTTTCCTACGCTGGGTAGCGTCGGCTTCTATAATTTTTCAATCTTGGATTGGTATAAACTCCACGTAGTCGAGACGCAGATGGTAACCGCGCATTGTCTTGGCCTGTATGTCCATCATGGTGATGGTGAACTGGTGTGTTGCGCTCTTGTCGAAATCCACCTCGTTCCACAGTGTCAGCTGCGGTGCTCCATAGAGTGTGTTTCTTGACTCGCCACGGTAGAGATAGTTGAAACACTGATGGTCGTCAAGGTTGAATCGAGTCAGGGTACCGCTGGCAAAGAGATTGAGCTGTGTCTGCGTGTTCTTGATGTAATGCAGCACGACACGGTAACGGCCGGCGACAATGGTAGGCGTAGTGAAACATATCCATCCCGCATAACCGAGGTTCAGCACCAGGTAGTTGTTCATGTATGAGCCGTGCGGGGTCTCCGTCTTGCGGCTGCTGCTCATGTAACGCTCCTTGACATAGCCGACTGCATTGTAGCTGTTGAGGTTGGTGCTTGTCTCTGTGGCGTTGTATGTGAACGAAGTCATTGTACCGTAATTGCCCGAGCGGTGGTCATCGGAGAGGTCGAACTTGCGTTCCGAGCTTGCCAGAGCGTTGTAGAACACATCACCGTCGCCACGTGCCGCTCCCCATGCGTTGACCGCGGAAATGATGTCAGCAGAATTGAGGAAGTCCCATCTCACGGTGACAGGATCCGGATGATAGACCGGCATCACATTGTCTATCTTGTCTATCAGCCCGTTGACGGCTTGTATGTCGCTGCGCATAATATGAATGTCCTTGTTGATGACGCGCTGACCGTCGGCGAGGTTCGTGATGAACGCCTGACCGGAATAGAAAGTGTCGAAGATACCTGTCTGGTCATCGCTCTGGAAGTTGAACAGTGCGTTGGTCTCATGCTGTATGGGCAAGAGATGGTACAGGAGATAATGGTTCAGGGCCACGTCGCCGTTGGTCTCCTCACCGTTGCTGTTGCTTACGAGCCAGCTCTTCAGTCCGTCAACTGATGTTATGCCCTGTTGCTGGAAGACCTCATCGGGTACGGCGAAACAAGTGATGTGATGGTGTGTGACCACCGTGCTGCCGTCTTTGGCTATGGTTGTGTCGCGGACGAGAGAGCAGATGCTGTCGGCCTGCTTGTCAGCGCGTATGGCGTCACAGAAGAGTGAGTAGCCGCCTTCAAGCTCCAGACGCTCGGTGATGTCCTCCGCCAACGGTCGGATGACATCGCGCATCTCATAGATGAAACCGTTGCTGCACGTGTCGACGGCGTAAGCGGCGAGACCGGCCTGGTTGTTGATGAAGATGGAGTCGGGACAATAGACAGTTGACGTGCGCTCGGCATCATCGACATCGGTGATGGTATAGCCATAACCGAAACTCAGGTAACTGCCGAAGAGGTTCTGCTGCCGGAGACTCTCGCCGTAGACAGCGGCGGTGTCAATCTCAGAAAGTTGATAAAGTGTGTTGGCGATGAGGTGCTCCTGCACCACGCTGCGGGCGTAATCCTTGGAAAGCTCCGATACACTTTCCACACCTCTGTCGGCAAGGAAACGGCGCACGGCGTCGTTGTTGGGACAGAAAGCGGTGACAGTGCTCTTGGCATCCTTCAGGGCATTGTAGTAGTCGGCATATTTCAGCATCTCCACCCACAAGGAATATTCGTCACCCTGACGGCTGAGCACGTCGGCAACGCTCATGTCGGCCTTGTTGTTGGTTAGCCTCACAAAGAGCTCGCCCTCGTTGGGGTCATCGGTACACGACACTGTCAGTCCCCCATAAGCGCAAAGCACAATGCTGAGCATGATAAATATCTTTTTCATATTGAAGCTGTCTTTCAATTTTTCAATCTTTCAATCTTCTTAGTAGCTCGGGTTCTGCACAAGCAGCGGATTGTTGTTGATTTCGCTGTTGTTGACAGGCAGATACCATTTGTTCTCATCTCCAAGCACGTTGCGTATTGTCGATTCCGATGCCTGTTTGTTGTAGTCAATGACGTTGTCGAGCATCATCTGCCGGAAGTTGACACTAGCGACATTACCATAACGGCCCAGGCGCAAGAAGTCGTACCACGCCTTGCCCTCACCGGCAAACTCCATTATCCTCTCATGGTAGACGGCGCGCATGAGCTCCCCTAAAGAGGACTCATCGACAGACGCGTCCTGCAGGTTGGTGCGGTGACGGATGGCATTGACGATGCTCATTGCCGTGTGGTTGTCGTCAGCGTTCTGACCTTCCGACCTCATGACGAGAGCCTCGGCCTTGATGAGCATCACCTCCGCCACACGGTAGATGATGAAATGCGGGTCTAGGTCATCGTTGGTGCGTGTCTCCTGCAGTGTTGTGCCGCCGACATATTTCCACACCACGTCCGGCTCACGGTCTATATTGCCGCAACCGCCATACTGTGTGCGTACCTGTTGTCCGTCCTCATAGTGACGGGCCACAATCTCACGATACTCCGTGGTGAAAGCGTCCGCCATGGTCTCAGAATATTGCAACGTACGGGTTGTGCTGTTGCCGTTCTTATCGTTGAGTCCATAGAACATCGAGGGTAGGTTATTGATTTGCGGCAGGGTGCCGTCGCTGTAGTTCTTGTTCCACTGCAACTCGAAGATGGACTCCTCGGCATTGCCTGGGTTGAACATTGAGAACCAGCTGGCGTGCGTCGGCGTGGACATGAAGCGCGGGGCGTTGGCTGAGGTAGACTGCAACACCTCGTTGGCAGCGCTTATGGCTCCGTCGTAGTCGTGGCTCCACAAGTCCACGTCTGCCAGAAGAGCGTAGATGGCCCATTTCGTGGCACGGCCTTTAGTCTGCCAAGTGGTCTCAAAGCTCTCCTTGGCAGCACCCAGGTCGACAGCGGCGTTGAGGTCGCTCTTGATTTGCGCTATGACATCAGCCTCCGGGCTCTTCGCCACATTGTATTCATCTTTATCGGTCTCGTAGGAGACGGTGACTATAGGCACGTCACGCCAGTTGCGCACGAGATAGAAGTACGCCAAGGCACGGAGAAAGTACGCCTCGCAGAGATGTGAGTTCATCTCGCCCTCGGTATAGCTGTCGTCCTTGTCGCGCACTCCCGCCGCACGGCTGAGCACAAGGTTGGCGTCATGGATAATCTGATACATCGTCGACCAGTTGGCGGTGCCGGTGTTGGCCGTGATGTTGAACTGTTTGAGGTCATCGCTGCGGGTGTTGTAGACGCAGCCCGCACGGTATTCGCCCCAAGGTATGAGATAGCTCTCAACGGAAGAGCGCAGGGTGTAATAGCCGGCATAGAGCACATTCTCAACATCCGACTTCGATGCCCAGTACTTGTCGGTAGGCAGCTCGTTCTCAGGATAGACATCGAGATACCCGCCGCAACCCGTCGGCACGGTCAGGGCACATGTCAGTGCCAATCCTGCTATGATTGTTTTGATATTATTTGTTTTCATGATGAGACGATATTAGAAGTTGAGCGTTATACCGAGTGAGAAACGCTTGCTGCGCGGTGTCTGTGCGTTATCAACGGCATAGCCTGAGATGCCGCCGGGCAGTGTCACCTCGGGATCCTGACCTTTATAATTGGTGAAGGTGAAGAGGTCGTAACCGGTGAGATAGAAGCTTATACGCTCCATGCCAAGATGGCGGCAGGTTTTCTTAGGCAACGAATAGTTGAGCGAGAGCGTCTTAAGGCGCAGGAAGGAGCAGTCCTCCACGAAACGGTCACTGCCGAGGTAGTTGAGTCCGTAGCCCCACAACGCGCGTGGGATGTCTGTCTCATCACCCTCATGTTGCCAACGGCGCAACACTGCGGTGCTCTGGTTGTCGGAGCCTATCATCGACTCCATGTTCATGCGGGCCTGGTTGACGACTTTCTGGCCTAGACGGTAGTGCATGAACACGGTGAGAGCCCAACTCTTGTATTTAAGGGTGAAGCCGCCCCCACCGCTCAGCACGGGGTTGGCATTGCCGAGGTAGACAATGTCGTTCTTGTCTATGGTGCCGTCATGGTTGATGTCCTGGTACTTAGCGTCACCGGGGAAACAGGTGTAACTGCCGTTGGACATCACGATGGGCTTACCTTGCAGATCGCGCATGATGTTGCCGTCAGCGTCCTTGGCATAGGTGTCCTCGGTGTTCTGATACACGCCGAGGCTCTTGAATCCGAAGAATGAGCCTACGGCGGTGCCGGGCATGACACGCAGGGCATACTCGCCGTTGCGCAGGCGAAACTGCTCCTCTGCCACATTGCTCGGAAGCTCCACCACGGTGTTCTTATTGTTGTTGATGTTCCAGTTGAGTTTCAGGTTCCAGTCCTTAGTCTTCAAAGCCTCCACGTCGACACGGAACTCCCAACCTTCATTGCGCAACGCTCCGGAGTTGAAATAAGCTATTGTCGGTGAGGAATAGCCTGTCGTAGCGGGAATGGCGACCTTGGCCTGCAGCAGGTCACTGGTGTTGCGTCGGTAGTAGTCGAAGGAGGCCGTTATGCGACCGTCGAGGAAGTTGATGTCGGTACCGAGGTCAAGTTCTTTCGTCGACTCCCACTTCAGTTTGTTCAGCTGCATCTTGTTTGTCGTCACGCCACTGCCGCCGATATAATTGCCGATGGCGAGATAAGTTCCCATATAGGGAGCGGTGCCTTTCGGGGCATTGCCGCTCTTACCATAGCTGGCGCGGATTTTCCAGTTGGTGACGACCTCCCTACCCCATTTCATGAACGGCTCGTCCATGACCTGCCAGGAGACGCCCACTGACGGGAAGAGCCCCCAGCGGTGGTCTTTGCCGAGACTGGAACGTCCTTCATAGTTGACGGTGCCGTTGACGGTATATCTGTCGAGGAGAGTATAGACAATGCAGCCTATACCGGAGAGGGAAGTGACACGCGACTTGCCGGAACCCTGCGAGAGGAGCACGCCCCCACCCGTTGCCGGGTCTGCGACATTCTCAGCCGCCACATTATAATAGGTGGCTGCCTGGGTGGAACTTTCCGACTGGCTTGTACGCCACAGTCCGGTCACGGTGAGCTGGTGCAGCTTCTCTTTCCAAGAGTTGATGTACATGCCTTTTATCTCCGACTGCAGGGAGAAGTTGTTTGTGTAGCTGTTCATGGCCTGATTGGAGAAGGTACTGCCTATGCTCACGCCGGTGGCTTCCTGTGGCAGGTAAGCGTCGGTCTTGGCCGTGTTGTATTTCAGTGACACGTATCCGTTGAAGCGCAACACGTCGAGAGGATACCAGTTGCCGCGGACTGTCATCTTCTGCTCACGCGAGGTGAGGTTGCGGAAACTCTCGTCGACCATGGCTATAGGATGATAGTTGCACGCGCTGCGCCCGTCATCACGGCTGGAGAACGCCCCTTGGAACTCGTCCTGGTTCTGACGCGTGAAATAACTGCTGAGCGGTCGTCCGGTAGCGTCGTCAATCCAATAAGGACTCTTGTTTGGCATCTTACGCATGGCTTCAAAGCGCACCGTCTCCGTCCAGGGAGCCGTCCGTTTGCTGTTGGAGAAACTGTATTCCGCATAGACACGGAGCTTCTCGGTGAAGGCATAGCCGATGTCTATGGATGTATTGAGACGTTGCAAGCCCGTGCCGCGGGTGGTGCCGCCTTGGTTGAGATAGCCGAGCGACATGCGGTATGTGGCTCTCTCGCCGCCACCCGACATGGAGAAGCTGTTGTCGGTGGTGAAGGCGTTCTTCACAAGACCGTCGAGCCAGTCGGTGTTCTGGTCATACTCATCGAAATAGCGCCACGACGGGTTGTAGCCTATCTCAGGCGTGTCGAAGAGCATGCGCAGCAGGTCGGAGTTATTGTCCACGCCCAGCGCCCTCGCCGAGTTCCAGATGGCACTCTGTATGAACGACTTGTACTGGTCGCCGTTGAGCAGCGGCATCGACTTAGGCTCCACGTTGAGGGTGTTCTTTGTAGAAAAGGTGAATCGGGTCTTGCCCATTGCGCCTTTCTTGGTGGTGATGAGAAGCACGCCGTTGGCTCCGGCGGTGCCGTAGATGGCCGTGGAGGCGGCATCCTTGAGCACCTCGATGGTCTCAATGTCATTGGGGTTGAGGTTGAGCATTTGCGCGAAGTCTTCCTGACTGGCAGTGTTGAAGTCGAAGTCATCGTCTATATTCGTGGAGTAAGGCACGCCGTTGACCACGATGAGCGGCTCGGCGTTGCCGTTCAGTGTCGCCGTGCCACGGATGCGGATGTTGCTCTTAGCACCGGGGTCGCCGCCGATGACAATGTCCACACCGCCGAGTTGGCCCTGAAGAGCTTCCTCGACACTGGAGACAGGCGACGACTCGGTGATAGCGGAAAGGTCAATCTTCTGGGTGGCGAAAGCCTGCTGGCGCATGGTGACGCCCATGTCGTTGACATCACCACGATGAGCCGTCACCGTGACCTCCTGCAGCACGCGGTCGTTGACCATCGTCACGTCCAGTTTGGTCTGACCTTTATAGGGAAATTGCTGGGTCTTCAAGCCCACGTAAGAGAAGACAAGGGTCAACTGGCCTTTCTCGTTAGGGACTTTCAGCGAATAATTGCCGTTCATATCGGTGACGGTACCCACGAGCATACGTTTCTGACTGTTCACCACGGTGACATTGGCACCGATGATGGGCTCAGTAGCGTCGCCTACCTGCTCCTGTATGATACCCGTGACGACATTCTGCGCACACAGGGGGAAACAGAGGAGAGCAAGGACTATCACCGTCCATAATCTTTGTTTCATATAGTGGTTCTTCATAGTTAATTATAAACTCACAAACTATAAACGACAAACTATTTACAGCACATCTTCCAGGAAATGCACGCAGCCGCCAGTGAAGATGAAAGGCAGCGAGTCGTATTTGTCGCTTACCTCGGCCTGACGCACGACCTGGTTTGTCTTGCGGTCGAGAATCTCTATGGTGAGGCGTGAGCCGTTGTCGCGGATGTTCATGTGGGTACCCTCAATTGTTGTCGCACCCTCTTCGGGCACGTCCTGCTGCAGTGTCAGCAGTCCGCCGTTTTCCATCGGGTTCTCGCCCCATCCCGGATAAGGATAGTTGGTGATGGTGGCGGTGGTGAGCGGCACGAAATAGAGTTTCAAGTATTCGGTCAGCGCGTCAACGTCATCGACGGTAAGACTGTTGAAGAAAGTCTCGGCTGTGGCCGTTGCGGAAGCTGAAGACTCGACACCGGGAATGCGCCCGCCGGCAATGGCCTGCTGTAGGGACTGCGTCATAGGCACGAACATCAGACAGTCGTCGCCGACAAAGGATATGGCATTGTCATGCACATAACCGGCCTTGACAAGGAGCTGTATCCAACCGTAGTAGTCGGTGGAGGTGTCGATGCGGTTCTGGCTCATCATACGCACGAAAGCGGGATAGGATGCATTGGCGTAGTCGCCCTCAAAAAGTCCGTTGGCGTAACGGTAGGCGTGGCCGTTGTTCCAACCGTCAACGTTGCCACGATAGGCAAGGGGCGTAAACGTGGTGGAGACATCACCGAACGACTTCTCCACACCGCCGCGTGTCAGACGGTCGGTGTATCTTATGCTGTTGGTGATGCGTCCGTCCTTCACATACCAATATAGACGGATGTCGGGCGAGAGACAGCGTATGACGTGCTTGCCCGTTGTCGGCAGGGTGCTGGTGCCGTCGGCAAGAGATGCCGTGTGCGCATAGATGTAAGAGGCACTGTTGCGTATGGCAGAGGCAGCGTCGCCATCGCCGCGCATCAGCTGGTCGCCGACACGGTGCACGCCTGCCGCCGCCATCTGGTCGTTGTCGGCATAGAGCATGATATAGCTGACGGCATTCTGCGTCAACGTGTTCGTCATGCCGCTGTTGGCAAGGAGCCAGGCCATGTTGGAATAGCTTTTCGACTGGTAGGAAAGGCCTGTCACGGCATAGTATTTCAAAGGCGGGGTGAGGACATTGCAACCATAGAGCATGCCGTTGGTGCACACCACACGGTCGTCTTGCGGCACCTGCGCGGGATTGAAAGAGATGACCTCCCCGGCGGCGTTCTTGATGTCGCCACGGGTAATCTCGTCGGGGAAAGCGAGACCGTCGCTGTAATAGCTGTTGTTGAGAATGTCCTGGATGGCTGTGGAGTCCACGTCGTCAAGGCAATCGTAGCCACCGTCGCGCCAGTAGTCGTTGAAGAAGTTCTGCCAGGCCTCATCGGTGGGAGCGAAGACGGAGTAGGCGTTCTTCGACATGGCCGCAATCTGACTGTAGCCTGTCACCGGCCACTCAGCATCAATGGACGGCAGTCCGTCCTTGTGGTAGTGGTGGTAGATGGTGCGTCCGTTGCCTTCCTCACGTGTCAGGTCAGCGTCAGCCTCGTAGTTCTCATGACGGTCGTAGAGTGTGAGGAAACGGGTGAACTTGCCGCGGCTCTTCATGGCCTGATAGATGGTGGGCAGAGGGTCGAGGACACGGTCTATATGATAGATGTAACCGTTATGTGTGGGCTCAGCGTAATCAGTGACCGTCGCGTCGCTGACCTGAAAACCGTCATCACCGGCCCATGTGGTCTGAGGGAAGAAATATTCATAGTTCTGTTTGGCATCGATGCGCTTGGTCTCAAACATGCGATGACTGAACACGGGCAGCAGCAGTTCGTTGTGGTAGACGGCACTGTCGCCTCTCATCGTCAGTCCCTGATGCGAGCGGGTGCGGAACTTGTAATAAAGTCCGGCATCCACATTGCGCTGTTCCTCGGTAGCCCCGTCGCCTTCCTTCGGACGGAAGTTGGTGAGGTCGTCTTTAGAAAACTCGTAATAGAGGATGTGGAAACCGATGAGACGGCGTGCCTCATCAGCAGTGAGCGTGCCGATGTCATCGGTGTTGTAATGGACACGGAGGTAACTGGTCATGGCAGAGTCATCAGGAGCCATCACCGTGAGGATGGAGTTGCCGGCAAGCAATGGTGTGTAGCCCGCCTTCTCGGCACCCTTCAAGAACTGGGTATAGTCGCCCGAGCTTTGCAGATTCTCAAGGATGCTGCCGCTGAGCCACGACGGTGTCTTGAAATACTCGTCGAAATCGGTGCATGAGGCAAGGAGAAGCGGGCCGATGATGAATGTCAGCAGACCACGGAGAAGACTCTTGCAGCCGATGGCGTGGATTGTGTGTGTAAGTCTTGTCATCTTAGACTAATTTAATTGGTTCTTATTTTTTAGTTTTATGCTGCAAAGTTAGGTGGTATCGCCGTTCCTGCTGTGGATTATTGTCAAACAAATGTGGACTAGGAAGATTAGAAGATTGAAAAAAATGAGAGATTGAAATATTTCAATAAAAGGTAAAAAAGAAAGGACAAATGAAATTTACAATCTAGAGGGTGCAACCATGGATGCCGCTTTAGTTGAAACCATTGTCTTCGGACAAATCGGTGAGCTGACCCTGTCAACTCACCGATTTGATGGTGCCAACTCACCGATTTGTCAATACCTCGCAAGCTGCAAGGCGATGTCATGCAAGCTGCAAGGCATCGACATGTAAGTTGAGAGACATTGCTAAATCGTAATCACCTAAGTAACGAGCACTTGCATACTTATGTCGAGAATCACGTATTTCCGTACAAACTACTTTCTGTTTCAGAATAACGCATTCTCAGAGCATGGTATAACAGAAAAATCTTTACCTTACCGCCACTTTTCTCGACACTGTAGTGCCGTCTGCCATGTCAGCCGCAAGAATATACACGCCGGGTGCGAGGCGTGAGAAGGACAGTATGTCGCAAGGCTGGTAGTCGCAGCAGTTGCCTGCCGTGTCATAAGCGCGGATGGCAGCGGCTCCTTTGAGATGAGCGCCTTCCGCGGTGATTTCCCAATCGGCATTGTCTGTCTTGTCAGCCTTAACGGATTCGATACCCGTTGTCGTACCCTCATTACTGCACTGCTTGGTGATGCTTGTCACGAGAGACGCGAGATAGTTCTCCAGCCACGAGTAACCTGTCGGACTTGTCTGCTGCGCGTCGGAGGGGTCTTCGGGGTCGAGCCCCATCACTTCCTCCCACTGGTCGGGTATGCCGTCGCTGTCGCTGTCGCGCTTACGTGACTTCTCTGCATTAGTACAGGTGTACTCCACGTATCCGCCCACATCCTCAGGAGCGTCGATTAGTCCGCCGGTCGAACCGTTGCTGCCCTTGGTGGCACCGTCGGCGTAAGAGTATTTGCCGGAGCGGACATCGTTGGCGACACGCTCGTCGATGGCATCACGCTTCAGGCAGCAACCGCCGTATTTCAGCACTTTCTCATAAGCCTCCTCAGCCGTATATGTAGTGGTATAAGGGAAGTACCACTCTTTCTTTGAGAGATAGTCGGTCAACGGCACACGGTTGTCGCGGTGCAGTCCTTTTGTGTTGTCAAGGTCTGTGGCACGCGCGTTCTGGTAAGCCGCAGCATTGAGGTAAGGCGACGAACAGTCGAAACGGTTGCCGGTGAGATAGAACTTGCCGACCTCCATGCTTGTCTCGTCTACGACACCGCATGCTACGATACGTCCTGCAATCCACGCCTTTCCGTTGACGGCGGCTCCGGGCTTGTAGTAGTTGTTCACGATATTGTAATGTCCGCCCGCCGCACCATAACAGCCCAGGTTGGAGCCCCAGTTGTAGGTTACGTTGTTGCGGAAGTCCACAGAGCCGTCGGGATAAACCACCCAGCGCGGCGTACGGCTGTAGTGGTTGGCAAGCATGTTGTGGTGGTAAGACGCGTTCCAGCCGCCCCACAGTCCGCCATAGCCGTGTGCGCCCTTGACGTGCGTGGCGTTGCACAGGCTCTCATTGACATAGCACCACTGCATGGTGAAGTTTGTCATGTCGTAGAAAGAGGCAGTCTCATCGACCGACCAAGAGAAAGAGCAGTGGTCGAGGATGATGTTCTTCTGTCCTCGGCTCCAGCAGGCGTCGGATTCAGCGTTCGACTCCTCGCCGAGACGGGAGCGGATATAGCGCACGATGACATTGTCGCAGCGGAAATGGAGATCCCACGTGCGCAGACAGATGCCGTCGCCGGGAGCTGTCTGTCCGGCAATGGTGAGGTCGCCGTTCCATACCACGAGCGAGCTCTTGAGGTCTATCGTCCCCGCGACATCGAAGACGATGGTACGCGGCCCTTGCTGGTTGATGGCCCAGCGCAGCGAGCCTTCCTCGTTGTTGTCCTCGAGTGTCGTGACATGGTAGACCTTGCCGCCACGTCCGCCGGTGACATACCTGCCGCCGCCCTCAGCGCCGGGGAAAGCGGGCATCTGGAACGACTCGGGATGGTCGGGGTCAGCGGCCTTGCCGAATCGGGTGATTTCGTAGGCCGTGACCTCAGACGGCTCAAGGTTAAACTCTGGCAAGTCACCGTAGACACGAACGGTGCAGTTGCCGGCGACACGGAAAGGCTCCGTATATTCACGGGCATCTCCCTCACGCGGGTCTTCGTTGTTGAGCGTATAATAGAAATGTGTGTTATGAGTCTCAGAACTGAAGCTCACTACGTCAGCGTCTCCGTCCTCTGTGGTGTTGACGACGGGTGCCTTGACATAAACGGTGGCAGAAGGCGACGGCACCATGCCGGGATAGAAGTTCACTATGAACGTGTCGACGGCATTGCTGTTGTTGTCATAGGTCACGACAGTAGCCTTCGGCGACTTCAGCGTGGGCTGCGTGACGCTCACCGAACAGCCGTCGTTGATGGTGGCGGCAACCTCGGGGTAGTCGCTCACGCCGTATGTCATGGTGCAGTCGGCCTGCTTGTTCTGCAACTTCGAGAGGTAGTCCTCGCCACCCACGGTGAGAGTCTGCAGCACGGGTGTAATCTGCTCCGCCGAGGTGACGTTGCCCGTGAAGATGAATGTCAGGGGATAGTGCTCGGCGTAACCATTTGAGTACCAGCCATAGTGACGCAGCACCAAGCGGTAGGTCTTGCCGCCCGTAAGCACGACATTGGAGATGTCCTTGTGCAACTCCACGTTCATGACCTTACGCTCTGCTGCGCTGCCCAGGCGGATGGTGTCGGTGGGATTGTCCATATCCACGACACCGACATCATAGCCCAGGCCTTTGTTGGTGCGCCAGTACTCCACGTCAACGTGGGTGAGCGTCAACGTGTAGCCGGGCTTCAACTTCAATTCATAACCAAAATAATTGTCATCGGTCTGCAAAGGAAAAGTACCGCCCATCTGGAACTGCAAGTCCTGGTCTGAGCCGGAGGTGGTGTAAGCAACACCATCCTTTGTAAAGGTTTTCTGCCCTTTTATGATGGAGATGCTGCGGTTATGTTTCTCTATCCAGGATATTTCAATGGCACTGTGACCGGTCGTCAGCTGCACATCACTGAGAGACCCCTTAGTGTTTTCATCGGCATCGACGGTGAAAGCACGCTTGAAACCGAAGGTGACGGCTGCAGATGCGACACTGCTGAATGAGACCAACAGCAGAAGCATTGCAAGTAATTGCTGTGTAGTATTTTTCATTGTTACTCCCAAATGTCATCGTTGTCGAAAATCCATTTTTTAGCGGCTTCCTCGTATCCTTGATCAGAGGGGCTAATGGGGTCTTCGTCTCCCCATAAGTTTATCTTTGACGGTGAGCCTGATGCCGCCATCAGTCTCTCAGGCTCTATCTTGCGCCATTTGATGGCAGGTTTGATATACTGTTTCATTTTACGATAATTTTCTTTCCGTTCTTAATGATTATTCCATGATAGTCGCTACCGACACGTTGACCTGCAATATTGTATGCGGGAGCAATGTCGTTATAGTCTACATTGACACCGTTGATTCCTGTCACCGTACCGCCAAAAGGAATAAACGCTTTGGTTGTGGTTAACGGTGTCAGTCTGAGATAAGCCTTTCCGGCTGAAACCTTACACCCCTCGGCATAACGCCAGAAGCCTTCGTTGCCGTCTTTCTTGCCGTAGCCGTAGACTTTCTCGCCTGACAACACGGTATATTCTTCTGTAGCGGCGACAAGGAGATTGGTTGCGTTGAGAGCATCGTCAGTGCCTGCATAAAGGTTGTAAGTACCTGCCTTGCCCTCTACTATGACACCTGTGTTGGCAGGCACGTTGGTGACTTCCTCCACTGTACCGTCCTCTTTGGTGACGATGTACGCTGTGAGACCATCGGTCTTGCTGAAGTCAACAGCCTTGGTGCTGCTGAAGGAGGTGCGCTGGAGACCGTCCTTGATGGTCACGGTAGCGACAACTGCCGCATAATCCACTTTAGAGGAAGCGGAGCCGAGTCCGCCCATGCCGTTGGCTGCGCATACAGTGTAAGAACCACATTCACTGACGGTCATAGTGGTGTTGTTGGTCTGCCCCACATACTCACCGTCCTTGAAGACTACGTAGTTCTTGGCTCCGTCGACAGCAGTCCAAGAGATGGTGTTGCCGTTCAGAGTCACGGTAGGCGCGGCTATGGTTGTGGTCAGTTTGGAAGGCTCCCAACCGTCCTTGCCGCCGACGGTGTTGTGTTCTGTATAGTCAGTGAGCTGATCGGTGGTCAGCACCGGAGTGTACTGGTTCACGGAGATGGCCTTCACCGTGCGTTTCGACAAGTCGAGAGCATTGCCGTCCTTGTCTTTGCTGCCATACTCATAAAAATGAGTGACGCACTGGGACATGCCTGCCCAACCGGTCTCTGCCGGAAGGATGTCCATTGTGGTGTTGATGAATGCCACGCGCGGCTCGTTCTTCCACGGACGGCCAAGGCTGTAGCTGCCGTCTCCTGCTGTCATGAAAGTGCCTGACTTGACGGTGCAGTCATTGAACACATAGCCCGCGATTTCAGAGGAGCTGTGGCTGGCAGCCGTCAGCACGCCGTCACCCTCGACAAGGAGGTTGGTGTGGTTGAAATAGATGGCACCGCCACCGCAGATGAAGTCCACGGAACCGTGGATGGTGCAGTCCTCAAGGTATGAGCGCGCTCCGGTGAGGTAAGTGTCCTGCCCGGAAATCATCTCAACGTTCTTCAATATGCTCTTGTTGCCTCCGGCGAAAGCCACGCAGACACCGCGGTTGTTGCCATTGCGCACTCCGCTGCCCGTATGCTCCACCGTGAAGTCCTGCATATAGGTGTTCGTACCGTTGTCGGCGATGGTAGCGTCGCCCTTGATGCCGCCGTTGCCCTTGTGGAAGATGCGCACACCCTCACGGCTCTGGCCTATGAGCGAGATGTTGTAGCCGGTGATGGTGGTCTCGCCGCTCATCTCATACTCGCCGTTCTTGATGAAGATGCGGTAACGGGGACTGTCGGCTGTCTTGTTCGTCTCATTGGCTGTGGTGATGGTTGTCTTCAGCTCATCGGCTGTGCCCACCACATTATTATATTGGAAGCCGGCGACATCGGCAGCCTTTGCGCCGGTGGTGAAGGTCACGGTGATGTCCTTGTCGTAGGTGTTGCCCCACTCGTCCTTCACGCTGCCCGCGGGGAGAGTGACGGTATGGGTACTGTTCTCCGTGAGATCCCAATAGTAGACATCCACGGAAGCGCCGGTTGCCATAGTGCGCTCGGCGTTGTTGCCGTCAACGGTAGCCTTGGCGTTGTCGGAGAGGGTCACAGTGCGGTCGAAATCGAGGGTGACGCAGCCAGAGAGTGTCTTTTCCTTGTTTGCATCATCGCTGCCGGTGTAGTTGACGATGCCGTCGTTGTAAGCGGCATAGTAGACAACGACAGATGTGAAAGCGGGGTTGCCGCCAGCCATCTGGAAGAGGACTGGAGTTCCAGCCTTGTGACCCTTGAAGGTGATGAGAGCGTCAGCACCGTTGGCAATACTCTTGTTGTATCCGACTGTAGCATCGCCGCTGGTGATGTAATCCCAAGTGATGGTGCCGCCGTAAAGCTCGCCGAGACCGGTGAACTTGATGGAGTCGACCTGCGCGTTGGCAGGAACGAGGATGGCTACCTCATTGGTGCCGAACTTGAAGCGACCGTCGCTGTACATGCTTTCCTGCGATGCCATGGCGAAAGCCTTGTTGCTGGCGGC
Organism: Lachnospiraceae bacterium; assembly: GCA_963590445.1. GTDB lineage: Bacteria > Bacteroidota > Bacteroidia > Bacteroidales > Bacteroidaceae > Prevotella. The sequence goes on from CAVAPI010000152.1 coordinate 26,304, forward strand.
ACGGCGCACATACTTATAATCATTGTTTGATGTCAGAGTGTAGTCGGCGGGCAGGAAAGTGAACAACTCGCCTTCCTTCAGCTTGGAGTCAGAGATGGTGGCCTCCGCCACGTCAGAGTTTTTCAGATAGAACTGCGGTGCCACGGCGATAGCGCGGATGGTTCCGTTGGATGTCTTGTCAAAAGGAGCTGTGTAGAGTGTTGAGGACATGGAGGGGGCGGTGCCGTCAGTAGTGTAGTAGATGACGGCATTAGGTGTCTCGCATGATATGGTGACATGAGCACCGTTGTCGAGAGCGTCAAGGGTGATGGATGGTTTGGCTACCTGCTTGAAATCCATCGTAGAGAGTTCGAAGGTAACCCATGAGCTGCCCCAAAGGTCGTTGACCATCTGTATGGGGTCACCAGCCTGATGGTTGGTGACAAGCATGGTGTGGCTCTTGGATCCGACTTCAATGAGACAGGTGTCGAGACCGGATACTTTCTGGTACTTAGCCTGGTCGCCAATGACTTTGACTTGCCCGATGGCAACATCCTTAGGCACGGTGATGGTATATTTGCCGCCGTTGCCAATCTTGAAGTTCTCATGGTAAGAACCGGTGTTGACAACGGAGAAGTCGTTGTTGTCATTCCACAGGAAGACCTCCTTGTCAGCGTTCCATGTGCACTTGTCGGCTGAGATGGCATAGGTGGCGGTGACGGTAGGCAGCGACGGCTTCATATGGATGGTGTATGTGGCGACAGTGGTGCCGTCGTCCTTGCCTTTCAGAGTCACCGTGGCTGTCATGTTGTCAGCGGTAGCCTGCGTAATCTCCACAGAGCCCTTGTCGTTGCTGATGGCTTCGACATTGGGAACGGTGGTCGTACCGTAATCGCCCATAGTATAATCATAATTGGTGCCGGTGAGCTTTGTGAGTATGTCATTGCCGTTCACGGTCAGCGATGTCAGCTCAGCTCCAGTAGCTCCACCCTCAAGGATGCCGGTGAAGAGAAAAGTCAGAGGGTAGTGCTCGGCACGTCCGCCGGAGTACCAGCCGTAATGGCGCAGCACAAGGCGGTAGGTCTTGCCTCCCTGCAGCACGACATCGCTGATGTCCTTGTGCAGCTCCACGTTCATGACCTTACGCTCGGCAGCACTGCCCAGCCGGATGGTGTCGGCAGTGTTGTCCATGTCCACAACACCGACATCATAGCCCAAGCCTTTGTTGGTGCGCCAGTACTCCACATCGACATGTGTGAGAGTCAGCGTGTAGCCTTCTTTCAGCGCAAGCTCATAGCCGAAATAGTTGTCGTCGGCCTGAAGGGAGAATGTGCCGCTCATCTGAAACTGCAAGTCCTGTGAGCCGCCGTTGTCCATGGTCATGGTGGAACCAGAAGTGGTGAAGGCTACGTTGTCCTTGGTGAAGGTTTTCTGACCGTTGAGAACACCTATGCTGCCGTTGTGTTTCTCTATCCATTTCAGAGATAAGGCGGTGCTGCTGTTCTGTAGCTGCGCGTCACCGACGGTGCCTTTCGTAGCATCATCGGCATCGGCGGTAAAAGTCCGCTTGAAGCCGAAAGTAACCTGGGCAGCGGCGATGGCACAGCCGGAGGACATCAGTACAAGCAAGACAAGAAATTGTCGTAAAAATTTCTTCATTGTGATTGTTTTTATTTTATGGTTTGAATATGAATTGCTTTTCACGCTTGCAAAATTAGCATTCTGCCACACTTGCGTTGCGGATAATACACACGAATTTGTAGACAGGAAAGGTTCAATATTATCCTGCCTTTATCCTCAGTATGGTGTAGCTGAAAGGCTTGAAGGTGTAGGAGAACTGTTTGCCGAAATGTTTGAAAGTGCTCTTGCGCGGAGAAATCTTTATCGGCTCCTTGAAAGTGTTCTCATCGAAACCGCTCTTGGCAGAAAGGGTGATGACAGTGCCCGTGGCAGAGACAGTGGGGGCATTGTTGAGGTTGAAATCCTGTCGCCAAGGCTTGTCGGTGGCATTGACAATCTTCAAGACCACCTCGCCAAGGCGTTTGTCATAACCGGCATCGACAAACTGTAGTGGCACTTCGCTGTGCGTACCATCCCAAAGGGTCGGAGTTTTCTTGTCTTTCTTCGCCTCAGAATCGTTGAAGTCCTCCTTGCCGACCTCGCTCTTCGGTTTCTCGGGGATGAAGTCGGTGGTGAGGTTGTAGTCGGGGCGGTTCTCCGCAGCCATCGCCTGTACCCAGTACGACGAGCGGCCCATGGTCTGCGTGGAGTTGATCCATATGAGGTTGGTGCGCCAACGGCGGTCGTGGCTGTTCTCGAAGAGAGGGGCATAGCTCGCCATCTTCACGAGGTCACCGTTACGCTCCATGCCGCCGATGAAGGCTGCCTCGGAGAGTGCGGCGTACATGTTGCCCGAGCCGACATTGCCGTTGCAGGCGTACTCGCCGACATAGACATCGCCGTTGCCGCGCTTCCACTTGTCAAACATACGTGTGCTGCCGAAGAAGAAAGCCGGGTCTTTATACCAGTGGCAGTCTATCATGTCAGTCTTGGGCTGTATGCCGCTCTCACGTTTGCGCATAACATTATATATAATGGTGAGCTGCGGATAACGTTCCTTGATGGCATCACGGAAGAGGGCGAAACGCTCCTGGTAGATCGGCCCCCAGTTCTCGTTGCCCACCTCGACATATTGAAGCGGATAGGGTTTGGGATGACCTTCGGCAATGCGGCGACGACCCCACTCAGTGGTGCTGTCGCCGAGGGCATAGTCGAGGGCATCGAGACAGTCGCGGAGGAAGAACTTCACACTGTCGGCATGGCACACCTGACCCAGACGCAGCTCGCAGTCCATGCCGACATTGCAGACAAACATCATCTTCGTGCCTATGCTCTCGCAGAAGTCGAGCATCTCCTTGTAGCCCATGCCGTAGGAGCAGCGGTAGCCCCAAAGACTGTACTGACCGGGACGGGCGGCAGGGTCGCCGAGAGTCTTCTTCCACTCGAAACGGTTGTCGAGGGTGATGCCTTCCACGACACAGCCGCCGGGCCAACGGAAGAAGGCGGGGTGCAGACGGGCCAAAGCCTCGGCGACATCACGGCGCATGCCGTTAAGCTGATGGTTATAGGTGTCGGTGGGAAAGAGGGAGACGTAGTCGAACCACACCTCACTGTTGGCAGGTATCAGCAACTCCAGCGAGGCACTGTCGCAAGTTGCCTTGGCGGTGACATCTACTGTCTGGTCAGTCCAGCCATTGCCGCTGACGCTGACTGGCGTGGAGACTAAGGTCTTACCATTGCCATCGGTGAGACGGGCGGTAAGGGTGAGTGGTCGAGACGCACGTATAATGGTACGCAGCTTGAAAGTCTCACCTTTGCGGATGCCCATGCCCCAATAGCCCTCATTGACTAGGGTAGCGGACTGGGAAATGGTGACCTTCAGACTGGTGGGTGCGGTGGCGAAATGCGGATTGTCCTTGGTGAGAGCCATCGTTGCATTGTTTCCAGTCAGATGCCAACCGGGAACGAGCTCGGGGTTCCAAGGATGTGACTTGGTATAGTGCTGGCCAGTGAGATGGTTGGTGCCGACGGGAGACACAAGGCTGCGCTTCACCACATGATAGCCGGGAAGGATATTGGAGTCCTCGAAACTGCGGTTCTGCACAAGCTCGGCATAGAGACCACCGTCGCCGGCATGGTTGATTTCCTCAAAGAAAACTCCATACATCGAAGGTGAGATGTCGGCACCGTGGCTTGCCACGTCAATGTTGATGACGTTGGACTGCGCGTCCGACAACGTAGCGGAACCACACAGAGCGAGAGCAAATAAGATTCTGTGTAATGTATACATAATAATTGCTTCTATTCGGTTTCTTCGATGCAAAAGTAGGCAACAAAAACATCGAATATGTGGAATAAAAGCAATTTAATGTGGACTGGTAAGATTACTTCGCGGAAAGTGTCTGTTTTGTATTTCCTGCCGTTACTTTCACCGCGCCCTTCTTGCCGTTACTGCGCACCACTATCATAGCGCGTCCATGGAAGGTGGTGACACGGGGCGAGGTGAGCGGCTCGAGGTCTTGCATGTCTGCAGAGCCGGCGGCAAGGAGCGTGGCGGCACCGCTGACGGTGACCTCCAAAGGCACGGCGGCATCGGGTACTACCCTACCTTGCCCGTCGACAGCCTCGGCGACGACGAACGCCAAGTCCTGCCCGTCGGCCTTCAACACACGACGGTCTGGGGTGAGACGGACGGCGACAGCCTTGCCGGTGGTGGCAAGCGTCGTAGCGGTGCCGTCGGCGGAGACGGCTTTCAACGTGCCGGCCTGATAAGGCACGGGGAACACGGCCTTATACTGCGTCTTCTCACTGACATCTTTCGTGCCGACGAGCTTGTCGTTGAGATAAAGACTCACCTTAGGCGACTTGGTATAGACCTCCACCTCTACAGGCTTGCCTTCCCAACCCTGCCAGTTCCATGACTCCCATGTAGGCCACACCGACCACAGCGTCTCTTTTATCTGACCCTTGTAGCCGTCCGGCTCCTTGACAGCGAGATAGAGACTGCCGTCGCCGGCCTTCGTGTTGTAGAGCATGTCACGGTAGTGGCTGATAGGCTTGCGCCAACCGGTGACATCGACATCACCGCAATAAGCACCATGCCAGGGGAAATGAGGACGGGAATAATGTTCACCAGCAGTCTCGCCCTTATAATAAAAACGACCTATGCCCGACTCACCGAGATAGTCGAGACCCGTCCACACGATGTCGGCCACTATATAAGGATGCTGCGTAACAATCTGCCAGTTTCTGAAAGCATCGCGCGGATAACTCTCTGTCTGCCACATCACACGATTGGGGCAGCGCAGATGGTCGGCGGCCTGATGGTGAATCATGTAATTGTAACCCACAATGTCGAGAACCTCGGCATGAGGGTCGAAGAGAGGCCACTCCTGGTCGCTCTTATCCCACGAGCAGAGAGCCTCGGTGACGGGACGTGTGGGGTCAAGACTGTCGACGAGAGCCTTGAACTTCTTCGCCGTAGCCACGACCCCGATGTCGCGGCGCTCGATGACCTCGTTGCCTATGCTCCAGCAGATGACGCTGGGGTGGTTGCGGTCACGGAGAACAAGGGCTGAGATGTCCTCATGCCAGCAGGAGTCAATCATGGTGGAGTAGTCGCCTTTGGTCTTGGCACGAAACCAGTTGTCGAACGACTCATCGATGACGAACATGCCTATGCTGTCGCAAGCGTCGAGGAAGGCGCGTGTCGTGGGGTTGTGAGAGGTTCGGATGAGGTTGAAGCCCGCCTCTTTCATCTGGCGCACCTTGCGTATCTCAGCCTGGTCGAAAGCCATGGCACCGAGGATGCCGTCATCGTGGTGGACGCAGCAGCCGACAAGCTGCACGGTCTTGCCGTTGAGACGGAAACCGTTCTTGGCATCAAAGGAGAACGAGCGGACACCGAACTTAGCCTTGTCGGCATCTACAGTCTTGCCATTCTCGCTGACACTGACATTGGCGGTATAGAGATAAGGCGTCTGCGGTGACCACAGGCGTGGATTGCTGAGAGCATAAGTGAATGTCACCGTCTTTGACGACTTGGCCGGGACTGTCACCGTCTGCTTCTGATTGTCTACCGTCACCGTGGCCTGACGGTCTCTGTCAGACTCATTCAGCACTTTCACCTCAGCCTTGACGGTCGCCTTATCAGAGGAAACGGACGGTGTGGTGACGAAAACGCCATTCCCGGCGATACGCAGCGTGCCGCTCGTCTCAAGCCATACATGACGGTAGATGCCCGAACCGGTGTACCAACGGCAGTTGGGTTGCAGGGAATTGTCGACACGCACGGCAACTACGTTCTTGCCGCCCTTAATAATATAAGGTGTAATGTCAACCGTGAACGGTGTGTAGCCATAACCGTGTCTTCCGGCAAGCTTACCGTTGACATAGACCACGGGCTTCTGGTAGACACCCTCGAAATGCAGACGTACCTCATCGGCAACGGGAGCCTTGAAGGTCTTGCGATACCAGCCTATGCCGCAGGGATAGTAGCCATCATCATTACCCGAAGGGTTATCCTTGGCCGGAGAATGGTAGGCATCCCAGTCGTGAGGCAGGTTGACCTGCTGCCATTTGCCGTCATCAAACTTCAAGGCTTGCGCTCCCGCGACATCACCCTCCTTAAACCGCCATCCGTTGTCGAACAGCTTATGGTTGCTCTGACCCATAGCCGTGAGGCTGAGCAGAAGCAACATCATCGTCAATAAATTTTTCATGTATCTCGAATTGTTTTCAATCTTCCTTTCCGACGCTGGGAAGCGTCGGCTCCTACATTCAATCTTTCTCCCACCAGTCGAGGTTGAACAGTCTTGCTCCAGGATTGCCCTTGAACTTGAAGAACACGTCATGGATACCCGTGATGTTGCCTCTCACTGGTGCCGATATGGTCTGCCACTCTTCCCAGCCGCCGGTGTAAGGCACGCTCACCACCGCTACGGGCTTCGACAGCGGATTGTCAACACGCATCTCTATGATGCCACCCTGCAAGGCACTGGCAGCACGAAAAGAAATCTTTGTCATAGGTTTGTCGCCGAAGTCGCAGACACGCACGTTGATGCTGTCACCGTTGTGTATGTCACTCACATAGACCCCCGTCTTGGCGTTCCAGTCGGTGTGTACGCCAAAGCTGCACCACGCCATAGTCTCAGCCTCCACGCGTTTACCGACGTTGAGAGTGCCGACGGGCGACACGCCCTTGTCGGTAGGCATTATCAACGGCAATGTGCCATCGGGATTCCACTTAAACTCCTCAATGGCCACGCTTCGAGTGAAACTGCTGCCACTGGGCAGTTTGCCGGTATGGTAGACGAAATACCAGTGACCTTTATACTCTATAATACCAGGATGGTTGGTCAAAGAGCCACTGTCGAAGAAGTCCATGACATGTCCCTTGTAATGCCATGGTCCACGCGGACTGTCAGCCATGCTGTAAGAGATATGCTCCGGCCAGTTGGCGGCATAGATGAGGTAATACTTGCCGTTGCGCTTCATGAGCCACGGAGCCTCCTGAAAGTTGTCACGGTAGACCTTGTTGGGGTCGTGACGCTCATCCTTAGCCGGTGCGCCGAAATTCTCCCATGTCAAAGGCACCTCATCAAACTTACCGCCCTTGAAAGAAATCATGTCATCGTTGAGCTCGCCGAACCACAGCCCTTTGTTGCCCCAATACAGATAAGCTCTGCCGTCATTGTCGATGAATACGGTCGGGTCTATCATGTGCAGGTTGCCGTATGCCAACGACTTGCCTAAAGGGTCATGGAAAGGACCGACGGGAGAGTCGCCGACAGCCACACCGACAGAGCGCGAGCGGATGCCTTTCTCTCTGCCGCAGACGTACCAATAGAACTTTCCGTTTCTCTCTATGCACTGTCCTGCCCATGCACCATTGGCTATCCACGGGAAGTCGGCAATGGAGAGACGGGGACCGTGGTCAGTCCAGTTGACCATGTCGGTGGACGAGAAGACGTGCCAGTCGTTAATCCAATAGTTGTCGGCATCCGCCTCATCGTGTCCGGCATAAACATAGAACACGCCATCGTGCACCATAGGCGCCGGGTCGCACGTATACATCGTCTGCACGATGGGGTTCTGTGCGGAAACACCAATGGCGGCCGCCAGAAGCAATAAAAGCATTGTGAGATGTTTATTCATTGTTTTCTATCTCCAGTTTTTATGGCTGCAAAGGTAAGCAATGACAAATGCCTATATGTGGACTTAATGCAACAAAATGTTCACTCTAATGCCTCCGCATTGGCTTTGCGGTATTCCGAAGGTGTCATACCTGTCTCCTTCTTGAACACCCGACTGAAATATCTGGAGTCGGTAAAGCCAATGGAGTATGCAATCTCAGTGAACGACTCCTTGCTGTGCGCCACAAGTTCCATAGCCCGCTGCATGCGCAGGTGACGGACAAAGTCGACAGGCGACATGCCGGTGATGCTCTTCACCTTATTTAATAATGTGGTGCGGTTCATCGCCACCGCCGAAGCCATGTCCTCGATGCACATCTCCGAGTCATTGATATGTTTCTCCAGATAAGCCATGAGCTTCTCCATCATCTCCTTGTCGTGGTCAACGATTTCCGGCTCCGAGAGTTTATACTCCGGTTTTCCGTCTTTAGTTTCCGCAGGTTTCGCGCTCAGTTCCTCCACGACACGTTGTTGCAGCTGCCGTCGCTGGCTGATGATGTTAGCAACGCGGTTTTTCAGATAGACAGAGCTGAAAGGCTTGGTGATATAGTCATCTATGCCTTCATGCAATCCGCGCAGCTTGTCGTCAAGGGATGCCTTCGCTGAGAGCACCACGATAGGTATATGGCTCGTCTCAGAGTTCTGTTTCAACTCATGCACCATCGTGAGACCGTCCATGACAGGCATGGTGACATCGGTGATTATGAAGTCGGGCTGTTCCTTGGCGGCTTTCTCCAAGCCCTCCTGTCCGTTGTTGGCAGTAATGACGCTGTAGTCACTGCTTAGGATGGAGCGCAGGAAAGCGCGAAGGTCATCGTTGTCCTCCACCACCAGCAGCCGCGTGTTGTTGTCAGGCTGCTCACCCGTGGCTCCCACAAGATTGTCATCGTCAGGTTCACCGAAGACCGGCACATGCTCGTCATCGACAAACAGCGTGTTGTCCATATAGCTCGACAGCATGTCGTTGGTCATCTCCAACATGCTGCGGGCGTTGCGGCGCACAATCTCCAGTTGCTCACGGTCGGCATCCGACAGTTCCTTGTTCTTCAGCACCTCTGTCACAGGCCCGCCGATGAGTGTCAACGGCGTGCGCAGACGGTGGCTGGCGTCGGTGTATAGTTTCGTCTTCTGTTCGCTGATCTCACGCTCCACACGTGCCTTGCGCCGCATATTGAGATACCGCCACACCTGCCACGCTATGGCAAGGGCAATGATAGCATAGAGCACCTTAGCCAGCCACGACTCCCAAAAGGTAGGTTCACTGTCAATGTCAAGTGTAGCCACATTGTCAAGCCATTGTCCTTCACTGTCCGTGCTCTTCACCTTGAGAGTGAAATGTCCAGGCGGCAGATGACCGTAGCTGGCCTGGTGGGTGGTACCAACATACTGCCATTCCTCGTCCACTCCCTCCAACTTATAGGCATAACGGATGCGTGAGGCATTGGCATAGTCAAGGGCAGCGAACGAGAAGGTCACGCTGCGGCGGTCGGAAGGCAGCGTCACCTCTGTGCCGTTGATAATGGGAACAGATGTCTGGCTGCCATGGAAATACATATTGGTGAAGACGATGCCGGCGGGCTTGATGACATTCCGCAGACTGCTGGGGTTGAACACGACGATGCCATTGAGAGTGCCCACCGCCATTTCTCCCGTCCGCTGATTGACAACAGGCAGTGTCTCGGTGAGCTCACAACGTCCGCCCGTCTCAGCGGGATTATAGTAATAGTTGTCGTCAGAACCTGGTGTCATACGCTCCAAGGTGTTCTCATGCACAATCCACAGCCGTCCATGGAGGTCTTGCTGCATGGCGAGGATGAGACCCGGCGATACGTTGCCACGCAGTTTTATCACACTGACACGCAATTTGCCCGACAACGACTTGGGGTCTATCTTGAACAGTACACCATCATGGGTAGCACCAAAGACATCTCCAGCTTTCATCACTATGACCTGCATGATGTCATTGGACGGCAATGACCCGGCATCATCAGACGTGCTCTCGGCATAATGAAACCGGATGGCCCCGACATTGGCGAAGCGGTCACTGAAAGTCACGATACCTTCGGTGGTAGAGACGATGACAATTCCCGACGGGGTGTGGGTGATACGGCGTATACAGCGGAATTTGTCTTTTGAATAATGCCGGAGGCCATTGCGTGAATGGATAAAACGAACACTTCCATGTGACTCGTCAATGAGGTTCAGTCCGCCTGTGGCTCCATACGAGCCTACCCAGATATGTCCCTTCGTGTCCTCGTCGATGCAGTAGACAGTGTCGTTATTCAGCGAATAAGGATTCTTTACATCATTGAGATAGTGAGTGATGCTACCTTTTGTGTCAATACAGTAGAGCCCGTCGCCTTTTGTTGCAATCCATTTACGGCCGCGGCTGTCCTCAAAGATATAGAAGATGCCGAAAGGCATGGAGGTGGACATGGGCAGCGTTCGATGCGAAGTTATCTGAAAGCGGCTGTCGAGACCCGTCAGCTGTTGAGTCATGTTGCCTGCCCACAATTCACCTTTGCTGTCGAAGAGCAGGCTGCGGACTTCCTGGTTGCCGAAAACCGGTATGTCATGGAACTCCCTGCGGTTGAAGCTGACAAGATGAAAACCGTAGGCGGTGGTAAACCACAGATTGCCTTGGTTGTCAACAAACGTGCGGCGTATCTTAGGTATCACCTCGTGAAAATCCTCAGAGCGCAGCACATAAGGGACAAGGCAATGCCGCTGTTCGTCATAATAAGAAAAGGTGCCGTTACGAGGTACGCACCATACAGTGCCAAATCGATCCTGCAGCCACACGGGGTTATCGCTGCCAGTCTGCTCTGAAGCGATAGGAGCCGACGCTTTCAAGCGTCGGGAATTGGTAGGAGCCTCATTAAGAATCACACCATCCTTGTCATCAAACCTCCACGTCCTGCCCTGTCTGTCTTTAAAAGTAGTCGGAGCTTTCACTATAGGGAACTGCGTCCCAGACGGCAAGAGACGAATGCCATTGGCGTCACCTTTCACCACAAGTTCATCCTTCAGCCGCACGACACGCTTGTCCCTGTCACGCGGCTGAAGCCATGTGGTACCATCGGACCTGGACACAAGATGACCGAAAGGAGTCTTGATACCAGTCTTCTTACGTATGAGTGGAGTGACATCAGTGAAGGTGGAAGTATGCGTGTTGAAATAGTAAATGCTGCCGTAATAAGAGCGACACCACAATCCGCCCAACTTGCTCTGTTGGATGGTCAGCAGACGTCGCGTGTCAAGAACATGACTGTTGTCTCCGTTGCCGGTGAAAGTCTGGAAACGGTAACCGTCGTAACACATCAGTCCGTTCCAGGAGGTGAACCACATCAGCCCGTTACGGTCTTGAAGCATGCTGACAATCTTGTTGGTCGTAAGGTTGTCGAGCATGCTGAACGTGCGGACTGTACAGTAGGGTTGCGCCACAGAACGCAGCGAACCCATACACATTATCATTAGGGTAAGCAGACAGTATAACTTTCTCATATAGGTTGTCGATAAGCTGTTTTAGAGGTTTCACCGACAAAGTTAATGATTTATTTTTATATATTGCTGTCCGCTAAAACTCAGAAACGTTGGTGTAAAGCATTTCAGTAACACTTTTCCTTTCCTGTGAAGTTGCTCAGTAAAGACATCACAAGAGGGTAAAGTAATTCAGTAAAAGAACACGAAAAGTGTAAAGTGAAATCGGGTAAAGTCAAGCTACTTATTATGAGGTTGTCATGTTGTACGGCCATAGTTGCTATGAACGTACGACATGGAGTAGTATAGT
>CAVAPI010000153.1:0-30623 GCA_963590445.1 Lachnospiraceae bacterium
ATATTTGTAGCCCGTCCCGTTGTCCAGGTTCGAGATGTTAGCGTCGTCAGCCACCATCTCGTCGTGCTCTATCATCGTGTACTCCGGCTGCACGATGCTCAGCTCGTCGCCTATCCAGGCCGTCAACTTCGCATACACCTCCTCGTCCATGCTCTGCGTCAGGCGGTATTCGCCCTTCAGCACCGCGTGGCCAACCACCGTGCCGTCGTCGTCCACGCCCTGCATCCCGGCCTCCATCATCGCCACGAGGTCCTTGCCGTCGCCCTCCATGTCCACGTCGCCCACGCGCAGCGTCTTCACGTTCCCGCACAGCTCGTAGAGGCTCTTCCAGTCCAGCCCCGGGCAACTATCAAAGATGAAGGTCGCCACGTTCGCGTAGCTCTCCACCTCCAGTCCCTCAGCCGTCAGGCGGGGCAGATACTCCAGCCTGAGCGTCGTCAGCGTCCCCGGCAGGCGCAGCTCCCGCAGCGGAGCGCCCTTCGCCACCGTCACGCTCTTCACCGTCGTCCCCCTTGCGTCCAGCCTCTCCAGCAGCGTCTGCGTGCCGAAGTCCAGCGCCGTCGAGTCCTGGCGGTTGCTCCTCGCGTTCGTCTGCCCGTTCAGGTCCACCTCTCTCAGCTGGCCGCAGCCGCCCGTCACCAGCCACCACGTCGTCTTCGAGGCCGCCGCACCCTCTGCCACGCTCAGGTCCAGCTTTCTCAGAGCCGAGCAGTTGCCCAGCTCCAGGCCGTTCAGCAGGTGGCTCGCCGCACCGCTCATGTCCAGTTCCATAATCCGCGATGCGCCAAACAGCAGCATCGGGTCGTTCAGCGCGCGCTTGCCCGTCACGCTCAGCGTCCCCGTCTCCCCGCGCAGCAGGCGCCCTGTCTCGCCCTCCATGTAGTCCTTGCCGCTCAGGCCGTAGGCAAAGTAGTATTCGTCGCTCGCCGTAATCTTTATCACGTCCGCCGCGTCGCTCGTCTCTCGCGCCAGGTAGAAGCCAGCCGAGTCCGCACGGTAGTTGCTCACCCCAAACCGCGCGTCCAGCAGCGCAAAGCGGTTCGTGATGAAGTGTTTCAGCTGCATACCGCGCGTACCGCTCAGGGCATACATGTAGTAGAACTTGTTGCCGTCCGTCGTCACCCCGTTCTCCGTCACCCTCACGCCCTTCGTCTCAGGCGTGATATACTTCATCTCGCCGCTCTTGTTGTATTCCCTCAGCGACCAGTTCGCCTCTATCGTCTCCAGCTGCTTCAGCACCTTCTGGTTCGTCAGCGCCTTCCTCAGCTCCTCCGCAGCCGTCTTCAGGTCATCTTCAAGGTTTGCCAGCACAAGGCACCACAGCCACGAGTCGTGACCCTCAAACACCCATTTCTTCTTCTCCGAGTCCCACGAACCTCTCACCACGTTGTACAGGTAGGCCAGCAGCGAGTCGTTGCGCTTGCCCAGCATCGTGTCGCCGTCGTAGTACGTCACCCACCACTTCGCGCCGTCCCACGTGCGCCATATCGTGTTCTTCGCCCGTTGGTCCACCATCGCAAAGTACTCCGTCAGCAAGTACCAGTACAGCAGGTTCTTCTTCGAAAAGTGGGTCTCCAGCTCCGCCACAAACGTTTCTGACTTCCACGTGCCCAGGTCCGTGCAGCTCATGTCTGCCCCCGTCGGCACGCAGCCTCTTATCCACGTCAGCATCGTCTCTATCGCCGTCTTCTGGTAGTCCGTAGCGTTCGTCTCCCCAGCCGTCTCGTCAGCGCCGCTCCACAGCGTGTCCTTCGGGTAGTTAAACTCATACGAACTCTCAAACTCCTCGTCCAGCTGAGCCGCCACGTCCTCCTCCGCCTGGAAGTTACATAGCTTCTTGCCGTTGTCCAGAAACTCCAGCGCGATGTGCTTCGCCTTGTCCGTCATCCCCGTCACGTCATACCAGTCGCTCTTGTCGTTGTTCATCTGGTATTGCCCGTAAAACGTCGGGTGGGCCTCGTCGCTCTTCGTCGCTGCAAAGATGTCGCAGGGGTAGCCGTATATCGCCGTTCTCACCGTCTGGTCTTCCTCCTGGGGCGGCGTCGGACACAAGTCCCTCAGCACGTCGTTGAACAGGTTACCCATACCCGTGTTCGTCTTCATCGACGAGTCCGAGAAGTCTGCCTTCGCACAGTTCACCTTGCAGGGCTTCGTGTCCCCAGCAAACAGCGGCAGCTTGTTCGTCTCCTGCTTCACACCGTTCACCCACATCTCGGGTTTCACACCGTCCTTAGCCGACTTCGCCCAGTAGAACCGGTAGTTCTTCACCGGATATTTCGTGCTCGACGTACCCTGTATTCTCATCATCACGTTCGTGCACCTTATCGTGTCGCCCCAAGCCGTGTACAGCGTCAGCTCGTCCACGTGGAAGTTCTGCTTCTTGTTCTTGCAGGCGTTCACGTCGTCCAGCCCGTTGCCCGAGTCGTCCGAGCGCACAATGAACATCGCAGCCCTGCCCTTTGCCAGTATCTGGTTGATGTCCGTCTCCCCCGTCTCCGCGCTCATCACGTTGTTCCGGTCATACTGTTCTGCCATCTCGTCAGCACCCTCGCGGTCCACGATGTAGTTGTCCACCGTCTCGTCGTCTGTCAGCGGTTGCGAGTAGGCGCGGATCGAGTATACATACACGTCTGCACCCTCCGACAGGAACGTCAGACCCTTCGCCGCCGTCTGCATGAAGTTGTCGTCCTCCTGGTAGCACATCGCCGAGCAGCGGTCGCCGTTCATGTACAGTTCCATCAGCCCGCCGTCAGCCTTCTTGCCCACCGTGAACGCCATCTTGATGCGCTCTCCTTCCGTGTATTTGGCCTCCACGCCCACAGCCACCTTCGTCACTATCGGCTTACCCGTCTCCGGATCCGTGTTCTCCTCGTCCTCGCGGTCTATCGTCGAGCCGCTCTGCAGCATCGCGCTCTCAGCCGTCACGCGGATACCCTTCACGTCGTCCTCCATGCAGTCCAGCACCACGCTGTCCCTGTCCGACACGTTCTTCACCATCAGCTCCACCTCCACTGTGCAGCCCCCGGCCTTCACGTCCTTCACAAAGGGGCGGTAGTCCACCGTCGCCTTCGCCCCGTTCTTCAGCACCAGCGCGCTTCCGTCCCAGCCGCTCGTAGCCCAGTCCACGTCCTCAAACGTCGTGCCGTAGCCGTTGTTCGCCCACGTCTTGCGACTCTCCGCGCTCTCCGTGTTGCTCCTGCCGCTTGCCGTCAGCTTCAGCTCCAGCCCCTGCGTAGCCTCGCCGATGTCCAGCCCGCTCGGTTCCACGTTCACCTTCAAGGTCACCGCTGCCGTCCCGCACGTCAGCTCCACGCTCACCTCGCCCTGCGCCATATAGCGGTTCGCATACGTCTGCTTGCTTCGGCCCACGGAGTACGTCCGCTCCGTCACCTTCCCCTCCTGCGTCGCACGTTCCTTCACCGTGGCGGGCACCGCCGTCGGGTCATACGCCGCAAACTGGAAGTTCAGTTCGTCATACTGTCGAGCCGTCAGCGTCGGCACTATCGGCATCTCGCCAGTCACCACCTCGCCCTTCGCGTCGCTGAACATCAAGCCCACGTACGGAGCGCTCCCGTTCTGCTTCAGCACGTCTATCCATATCACGTCCGAGCGCAGCCCATCGCGCTCCGCTATCATCTGTAGCGAATGTCGGCCAGCCGTCAGGCCGCTTGCCGCCAACGTAAAGGTGTCGCGCGTCGTACCCGACTTCTGCACCGTCTTCGTCAGCGGAGCCTCGCCACCGTCCACATAGAGCGACACCGTTCTCAGTCCGCTGCCCGTCAGCGTGAACGGGATGCTGATTGTCTCACCGTCCCCGTAGCCGCCTCTTTGCAGCCCCGTGCTCACGTCGTAGTCCGAGGTCAACGCCATGTTCACCACCGTCACGCTCGCATACGCCTGCTTCGTCTGCTGTTCACCCTCGTCCGTCGTGCATGAGGCTTTCACATATACGTCCACCTTGCCCGCCGTTTTCATGTATTGGCTCAGGTCCACCTCATAGCTTCCCTTCGCCACGTTTCTCGTCTCCTGCTCCCACAGCGTCGTCGTGCCCAGCTTCACGCTGATCGTCACCGTCGCCTTCACGCCGTCGCTCGCGTTCTCAGCGTTCACGTGGTCATACGTCCACGTCAGCACCGTGCTCCCGCCTTCCTTTATCAGGTCCGCGCTCACCGCCGCCGTCACCAGTATGCGGCTCGTCGTCGCCGTCCCTCCGCCACCGCCGGCTGGCAGCTTCGTCTGCGTGATGGCGTTCCCCTTCTCGTCGTAGGCATACAGGTAGTTGTCATCGCCATCGGGCACCACCTCCAGCGTGTGCAGCGTGTGCGCCTCCAGCTCCTTCACCTTCGCCGCCACCACACGGTTCTCCACCGGGTTCGTGCTCTCCTCGTCAAGGCTCTCGTCCACCTCCGTTTCCTTCACCGTCACGCTTACGTTCCCCTGCTCGTCGGGCGTCAAGGCCGTGCCGTTCACCGTCACGCTCTTCACCGTTCCCGCACCGCCGAAGTCCTCCCAGCTGGCCGTCTCCTCCCAGCTCGCTATGTCCGTGCCCACAAACTGCTTCGTCTCCCATCTTCCCTGAGCCGTCTCGTAGGTCACGCACCGTCCCTTCGCGCGTTGCTTCTCCGCCACGGCCTTGATGGCGGTCTCCAGCGTGTAGTAGCCGCTCTCTGGCGGCACCTCTTCGGTCACGTTGTAGGTGTTGCCGCCGCCCGTGCCGCTCGTCTCCACCAGGTTCTCTTCTTCCTCACTCCAGGTGTACAGAGCGCCACCGCACACATACACCTTGTTCTTCTGCGGCGCCGTGCGGCTCGCGTCCATGAAGAGGTCTGCCCCCGCTGCCGTGTCGCCTGCCGCCCAGTTGTTGCAGTAGGTCGTGCCGCTCCGTCCGCAGAACACCTTCGCCGCCGTGTCCCAGTACACGCCGTCCACCTTCGAGTACGACTGCTTCTTGATGTCCACGCCCTTCACAAAACCGTCAAACCTTGCCGTCAAGCCCTTCTCCGTCGCAGCCGCTCGGCTCTCCACGTCCGCAGCCAGCTCCTCCACGGCATCCTCGCGCGCCTTCGCTTCGTTCTTCAGGTCGCTTGCCACGGTCGCCAGTGCCGTCTTCACCGTCTCGGGAATATATTCCGCCCACGCCGTCCACGTCCCCTGCTCGTTCGTCAGGTGTGGCGATTGGATGTTGTACGATCGCCAGTATCTGTATATACGCAGGTCCTGGTGCGCGCTGAAGTCCAGTTCCCCTGCGCTGTTCATCTCATAGTGCGTCGTCAGCACCTCCGTCAGCTGGTGACGCATGCTGTCGCCGAACAGGTCTATCACGCCCACGTTCAGCCTCCCCCCGTACGTCAGCGTCCACCGCGAGTGGAGCGTGTCCTCCATCATCGCCACCGCATCCTTGCGGCTCGCCGGCAGGCTGTCTATATCCGCCACGTCTATCGTCCCCACAATGGCCGCCAGCGCCTCTTGCAGAGCCGTGTCCCCAGCCTTGCGCGCCGTCTCCTCTTCCACCACGGCGGTCTTGATGGTCTTGTCTGCCTCCGTGCGAGCCGTCTCTTCGGCCTCTATCCGTGCTTTCAGCTCATAGATGTTCCCTATGTTCCCCATCTTCGCCCATCCCGGGTTCTGCCACGCATAGATGTCGCCGTTCTCCGCGCTCGTCTTGTCCCCCTCGTTGTATATCGTCACCAGCTGGCCGTAGCGCAGCGTCTTCCCGTTCGTACCCACGGGAGCCGTGTCGGCTTCCATCAGCGCTTTCGTCGCGTACACTTTTCTTATGCCCAGCCCGTCCGCGCTCTGCTCCATCTCGGCTATGTAAGCCAGTGTGTCGGCGTGTAGCCCGCCCACTTCCTCTGGCGTGATGCTGTCAGTCTCTGTCTTCGCCCTCAGTTCCGAGGCGCGTTGCTGTAGGTTGTATATGCTTTCCATCTTTTTCTCGTCTTTTATTTCGGTAGGTCAAATATCATTTTCACCGGCAGGTCCGCTGCCGTGCTCGCATCGTCAAATGGTAGTTGCACGTTCGCCGTCACCATCCCCTCGAAGCCGCGCAGTTCAAAGCCCTGCACGCCGTTCTCCGTCGCCACATAGGCCTTCGTCGGCGTCACAAATGCGCCGCCCTTCGCCCCGGGCAGGTTCTCACCCGCGTAGAACAGGTTCACGCTCCCTGTCAGCGCAGCCGTGTTCGTGCTCTTGATGTCTATCTTGTAGCGGTACACGTCCGTCAGCTCCTTCCACTTCACGCTCCCCGTGTAGCCGTTCCTGAAGCTCACATCCAGCTGCGTCCAGCCCGGCTCGTCGCTTATCTTCAGCGCCTTGCGCATCAGCGTCACCATCACCGGCAGGTCCCAGATCAGGTAGCTCTCCGCCACGCCGCTCTTGTCCGTGCTTATGTAGCCCTCCACCTTCGTCTGGCACGCCCGCGTCTGCCCGTCCTCAAACACGCGGTTGTCCGTCTCGCTGCGCTTCAGGCACAGGTACAGAGGGTCGTCCCACGTGCTCACCGTCACCGTCGTCTCCCCCCAGTCCACCAGCTCGCCATTCACCATCGCTGCGCCGGCATATACCGTGAACGTGCTTTCGTTCTTGTCCACGTCCACGCTCTCCAGCTTGAGCTCCACCTCCTGCAGCAGATACACGCTCTCGCCGCCAGTCAGAGCCGCCAGCAGCTGCTTCATGCTCGCCGCGTCGTTCGCCTGCAGCGTCTCCAGGTCTTCCAGATACACGGGCTGTCCGCCCTCACTGAATTTCAGTCTATTCATAGTCATATAGTTCTATGCGGTACGTACGTCCCGCGGGTTTATAATAACTCAGCAAATTCTTTATCTCTCTTAGGTTCTTCCCCCCCGTATTTGTCCGCATCGGCATCCTCCGAGGTGCACAGAAAGGTCGGCACCATCACCACGAAGCTGTCCTCGTACGAGCACTCCTCCTTCCACCTCAGCGTCATCCCTTCTCCCCCCTGCCCGTGCAGGTATAGCGCGTGGGGCGTCTCACCCTTCCGGTGCCAGTACACCGCGCTCTCCCCCTCCGTGCTCTCTATCCTTATCTGGCCCTCCGTCAGGAAGAAGGCGTCGTTCAGAGCCTGTTCCATGCTCTGAACGTTAGCCGTCGTCAGCAGTCGCCGCTTTGCCTTCTTGCGCCGCGCCGTCAGCTGGTCGTAGATGTGTCTCACTGGCAGCGTCAGCACCTTCAGCAACGCCACCGTCAGCCCGCCCCGCATCACCGGCGGCAACAGCTGCACCGCCAACTTCACCATGTCAACTTTCCACCACATAGCTCATCGAGTTTTCCAGTCCTTCCGCCGTCAGGCTGCCGCCCGCGGCCGTATAGTTGTTACCCTTCACCGTCGTCCACACAGAGCCGTCAGCCGTCATGTACCGGCACTCGCCCAGCTCCACGTCCTCCACGCCTTCCACAGCCTGTATCGCGTCCACCAGCTTCGTCTTGTTGAACGTTCCGCCGTAGGCTATGTTCTTCAGATACGTCTTCACAGCCTCGTCCACTGGGCGCACACCGTCCGAGAGGCGCTTGCCGTCGCTCCCCACCACCAGCGGGTCCACCCATATCGTCGCCCCTATCGTCAGCCGGTCTGCAGCCTGCGAACGGATGTTCAGCACCACACCTGCTATCTTCACCCTGTTCATATACTGTTTGAACGCCGTTAAAACACCCGCTTCCAGCGCCGCAGGCTCTCCATCCTTCTCGCCGCTCGCCAGTATCTCCACGCTCGTCCCCCGGTCTCTCACCGCCACGTATTTCACCACCTGCTTCGCCGTGTCCTCCGTAGCATACTTGTACTGACCCGTACCCTCGTCCAGCGTCAGCGCGTCGCCATACTGGAAGGCCTTAGCCACCTTGTAGTACCAAGGCACGCTCGCCACCACGGCGCTCGCCATCTGACCTTCCACCTCCGTCACCCACTGCTCCGTCAGCACCTCCACCACATGGCAGCAAGCAGCCACCACCCACAGAAGCACGTTCTCCAAGCTCACGTCCGAGAAGCTACCGCTCCACGTCGCACCAGCCTTCAGCCCGTACCGCGCCCTGATCGTCGCGTCAGCCAGAAAGGCGTCCGTCATCGTCTTCTTTATCTCTGCCGTTGTCCTTGCCATGTCTTTTCTCCTTTGTCGTTAACCAAATTCTTTCGTAAACTCTTCACCGAATATACGCAGCTTCACACCGCTCTCGTCCCGCGCCGTCGCAGGGCTCACCCCGTGCGCCTTGCAGTAGCTCGCCACCACCCGGTTCTCCTTCACGCCGTCGGGCAGCTGCAGGCTCGTCCCCGCAGCCACGTCCTCCGTCAGGCTCACCCCGTTCTCCAGCGCTATCTCCACCGCAGCCTCCCACGTGCCGCATTCCTGCACCGCCACGTCTGCCAGCGTCTGACCGTCTTTCACCGTCACTTCCATAGCCTCACCCCTTTCCGTCCTTCCTTGCGCGGTAAAGCGAATAGCCCAGCGTGCCAGCCACTGCCGCCACACCAGTTCCCACCATCACCCACACATACCACGCTACGCCACGCTCAAGCCTACGTGAGGCCGTCACCGTCTCGCCGTGCACCGCCGTCGTCGTGCCCTGCTCTGCTTCCGAGCGGGCGTGCTCGCTCGTCGTCTCGTGCGTCGTCTCCCTCTTGCGGTCTGAGCTGCGGTAGCGTTCCGCTTTCACCACCTTTCCCGTAGCGTCCAGCGTCACCACCACCGAGTCCCTCACCACCACCGAGTCGCTACCCCTCGTCGCATAGCGTATCACCACCGAGTCTCTCACCACAAGGGAGTCTTTCACCACCACCGAGTCGCTTCTCGTGTGAACCTTCTGCTCCGTCACGCTTCTTCGCGTCGTGGCGCAACCCGTAAGTAGCGCCACCGTCGCCATAGCCAATATCAGCCAGGTCAATCTCTTCATCGTCTTTCGTTTTAGATGTCCTTGTATTCTTCCTTCGCCTCAAAGCAGGGGCAAGCCTTTATCCATTCGTTCTTGCTGATCTTCCCGTCGCCGTTCAGGTCGGGCGAAAAGTCCCTGTGGCCCTGTATCAACGCCTTCGGGTATCTACCCCTCAGCATCTTCAGCAGCAACCTCAGGCTCTTCTTCTGAGCCGCCGTGCGGTTGTCCACCGCCTTACCCTGAGCGTCTATACCGCCTATGTAAGCCACGTTCACGCTCACCGAGTTGTAACCCTTCACCCCGTTGCTCACCTTCGCCTCATCCAGCATCTGGTGCACCACGCCGTCCGTGCTCACCACATAGTGATAACCCGGGTTCTTCCAGCCCTTGCGCTTGAACTCCATCTCCAAACCCTTCACAGTCATCGTCTGGCTGCTTGCCGTGCAGTGCACGGCTATGTATTTTATCTCTCTCATTGCTTCTTCATTTTTTCCAAGGCCGCTTCTACGTCCTCGGGTTTCACGTTCAGTTTACTTGCTATCTCACCCACCAGCGCCTTCTTCAGCAACTGCAGGAAAGGCATACTCGGAAAGCATATCAGCATGCTCGCAGCCGTGCTCCACAGCTCCACCAGGATGATGCAGATGCAAATCACGCTCGTCGTCAACCCGTTACCCACACCCATCAGCTTGTCTATCAGTATAAACAGCAGCACCACCGAGCCGTACACGGCCAACTTCGACAGCGAGTTCCTCATCAGCTCGCTCTTCGTGAACCTACCCTGCTTCACGCTCGACGCGATGCCCCACAGAGCGTCCGTCACCACAGCCACCACCGTAAAGCCCACCATCGTCTCATACCCCGCCAGGAAGTTCGCCACCACAAGGCCTGCGCACACCGCCCAGCCCCAAGCGGTCGAAAGCACCACACCCAGCTTGTTCATAAAATGTTCCACTATCATAATTCCTGTTCCTCCACGTCTTGTTAGTATTCGGCATCTATCTCCACACCCGTCGTCGTCACGCTCACCTTCTTCACCTGCTGGCCGTCCATCTCCAGTTGCTCCTTGATCTCCGTCCGCCAGTATATAGGGTCGTTGTCCAGCAGCATGTCGCTCAGCCCCACGCCCGCCGACGGGCGTTCCTTCAGCTCGCCCTTGTGCAGCGTCAGTAGCAACGCCTGGTTCTGCCGCAGCGTGTCGCCTAGCGCCAGCGTTCCGTTCTTCACCTGGGGTTCCAGCACGTTTCGTGCCCCGTCCCATTGCAGTCCTATGCCCTTCATCCTTGCCTCAATGCTTTATCGTTTCGTCTTCATAGTCGCTCCGTTCAAACCGCGCCGCCTGCTTCAGAGGCTTCACCGTCACAAACGTGCCACCGGGGTGCGTCACCGTCACCTGGTGCTGATGGCTGTTGAAGGCATCCACCAGCTCGTTCACCTTTGCCGTCAGAGCCTCTATGTTCACCAGACCACCAAGCGTACCGCCGTTTATCTCTATCCGCTCCACACGGTCCACCTGCACCACCACCAGCTCTGCCAAGTCGCCGCTCAGGCTCGCCAGCGTCACAGCCGTGCCCACCTTCGGGGTCAACAGCATCCGCCCCTTGTCCTCCGTCTCCGACGCTTTCAGACGCACACCGGGCACGTCAATCTTACCCACACTCACCGTGCACGTCTGTCCCTCCACGCTCTTCACCACACCCTGCCATATCGCAGCGCTACGGCCGCCGCTAAGCCCACCTATCAGCTCATGCAGTCTTCTGTATTCGTCCATCTTCCTTTCTCCTTTCTCCTTAGTTCAATCTGTACCCAAGCCGCACCTTACGCTTGCCACCGTCACGGCCAAACTCCGTCGTCACAGCGCTCACAAAGTAGGTACCGTCCTTATATTCGTAGTCCCGGTCTCGAAGCACTGCGCTGTCGCCAGGGCGGCACATCGGCACCAGCCAACCCGTTATGCTACCTTCGTAGCCGTCAAAGCTACGGCGCATCACCTCCAGTTCGCCCCTCGCCTTCATCGAGGCCTCGTCGCTCGTCGCACACTTGATTTCTATCTTGTCGCCACCGGCACTTCCGCACTCTATCTCTTTCACATATCCCGTAGGCGTATTGGCCTTTACCGTCACTTGGAGTCGCTTTTCCGATAGCTTTCTATAGGTTAGGTCGCTTTTCTCCACGTTCAGCGAAAAGTCGTAGTAGCGTTCTTCGCCTATCCTCTCGCCAGCGCTGTGCACGTGCAGCGTGCCGTCTTTCAGATAGATGTCTGCTCCGCTTTCTTCCTTCACCTTCCTCAGCACGTCATAACCCGTCGCGTTGTTGATCACAAATTTGCTGTAAGTCCAGTCATACGTGCAGTCCACCTTGTGGCGGCAGAGGCTCGCAACCTTTTCAAGCAGAGTTTTCAGCGTGATTTTCTCAAACACTTGGTTAGACATTTTCTTGCGGTAGAGGAAAAGGTCATCTTCGCACCATATTGTTAGCGTACCGCCATCAGTGCTCACGCGTTGAACCCAACCCTCAAACTCCGTTTCCAATCCTGTTTCTTCATAGCCGAACTTTATCGTTACCGCATCGCCGCGCCTTATCTCTTCTTCCACTTCAAGGGTGGTGTTGTATTCGGCAGCGGGCAGTTCTATTTGAGCCGTGTCTGAAAGCAGTTCTACGCTCTTGTGTATCGTCACCCTGTCCACCATACCTAGTTTGTAGTAGCCCACCGTTATGTCAAAAGCCATCGTGTACATCTCGCATCAGTTGTTTAGATCCTCGCGGCTCAGCAACAACTTGTATATGTCGTCGCTGCACGCTTCTATTCGGTAGCTTTGGTGAGCCTTGCCCTCGGTGTGGGGCAGCGTCCAGCGTTCCACCACAAGGTGGCTGATGTCGAGGACTTCAAGCAAAGGGTGAAGCACGGATAGTTTCGCGCTCTCGCAGTGTCTGCGAAGAGTTTCCACGTCTTCCGTCGGATATTCGCCGTCTTCGCCAGTCAGCATGCCCTCTATCGTTATCTCGTAGTTGTTTTGTGTCCAACGTTCTTTTATAGAGCCTCTCACCTTGCCTTTGTTCACATAGCGATGCTTCAGTATATGTTCGCACCGTACGGTTAGCGTCGGTTCATAAGGCAGCAGCCATTCTTCTGCGCCTTCTTCATCTATCTTCAGACGAAGGGGCATCGTCATCGCTATGCCGTTGGCGTTGCTCAGCAATAGGTCGTCAAGGAGGCGTTTGCCCATTGTCAATGCGCCCTCGGCGGTGCTCGCTAGTGTCAAGGGCCAGCGGGCGCCTGTCGCGGTGTTCGTCAGTTGCCAGTAAGGAGGCATTTTGTCAAGACCGCTCACTTTCCTTAGTTCGTCTATAAAGCTGAACTCATTTTTTCCGTTCTTCATACACAATGTTTTTTGTTCAGTCTGCCGAACTTTGCGCTATCATCAAGGCGCGGTTAAGCACTTTCACTATCGTGCTTTCCAGCTCCTCAGTGTCGCTCTTGTCGTGCATCGTCACGTTCAGGTCTTCAAAGAATTTCGCCACGTTCATCGTGATGTTCACTTCCTTCTCGCTGTTCACAAATTCTTCCGCCTTCTTGCTCCAGTAGTGGAAGAAGGGGAACATCTGCTTCAACGTGCTTGTGCTGCCGGTTTCTGCAAAAGGAGAAGGCACAAGAGAGGCTCTTTCGTCGCTTTCTCGCGGTTCATCAGAGCGGCGCAACGCATCATCATAGTAGCGCGGAAGCGGCGATACTTCATTGCCTCTAAGTATTCGCTCTAGGCGTATGCCGGCAGCTTCGCTGCGGTCCAACTCGCCACTCATGTTACCCGTGCTCGCGTTGTAAATGCCTACCTTCAAGTCCTCCACGCTAGACAATAGCTCGTCCCATTCGTCCTTGCCCAGGCTTTCCAGCGTCCAACCCTTGTTATAGTAGGCAGTGGGGTGCACAGCTTTCAAGGCCAAGTCGCTACCGTAGTGGTACACGTCTTTGCCGTAACGTTGCATCGTTCGGGCGTAGCGTTGAAGAGCATCGTCCAGCTTTTTCCAAGTCACATCGCGCGTGCGGCTCTCGGGCTGTTCCAGCAGGATCTGCACCTCGCTCAGCTCTTTAAAACTCTCACTCAGTTCCTTGTGGATCAATTCACCACTTTCGCCAATGCCCACCTTGCGGATGGCGGAAAGTTCTTCGTCGCTCAGTATTCCCGAAAGTTCTAAGTTCACAAAGTCTATGTCACCTAGAGGGTGCAGCTCCGCTGGGTCATATGCCGGAATGAAACTAAGCAGTTCCAGTATATCATCATCCGTAAAATCGTTCGTAAGGGTATCTTTCAGTTCGTCGTCCGTCATTGCGTCTAAAAGGTTCTTTTCTTATTTTTGTTATAGCGTCGCATATCTCCTTTTGACCTAGATGCGTCAAGTCATAGCAGTAGACAAAGTGGTTCACGCTCCGTAGGTATTTCGTGTAGCTCCACACCGCATAGCCGCGGCTCCATAGCGCATAGCCTAGTTTCACATAGCGAGGCTTTAGCAGCATTCGTTCCGTTCGGCCAAGCAGTTTGTAAGTTTCCCGAACATAGCGACCTACGTGCCGTCGGTCTATTTCCGTCAAACGCCGGCTGCCGCCTAGCTGTTCGTAAAGGCGCTCCAGTTCCTTGCGCTTCACATTATGCTTGTGTCGCAGGCTATAAGCCATCACGATTAAGCCCTTGTTGCTTGTTTTCGTCACAAGACGTCTATTTTGCCAATAATGAACACTCAACCTTTCAATGCTTTGTTCGGCGCTCACGTTCATGTTTCAGTAGGTTTTTAAGGCAGCATAGCGTAAAGGACCATTCCTCGTCGCTAAGGGTTCGAGGGTCTAAGCTCAAGTGATAGCGAAGCAAGGTGTCGTAGAGCAGGATGCTCGAGCCGTTCTCATAGTCCAGCCCGGCATCCTCTACAAGTTTTTTATCTCTACTTCTTTCACGCTCACTAGCTCGCTTAGTTTCGAGGCCAGTCCTAAAAACAGTTCGTCGTCCGTCTTAAATTCTTCGTCGCCTGTCACCCATATTTGGTTCAATAGGGCTTCCTTCCTTTTTATCGGGTCGCGTATCACACTGATGTAGCTCAAGTCCTGACGGCTCGGTTTGCGCAGTATGCAGCTCTTCGTGCTTTCCATACCGTCTTCCTCGCCAGCTACTATAAAGTAAAGATGCTGGTTAGCATATTTCTTCTTTATCGCTGCTATTTCTTCTTTCGTTATTTCCATTTCTTTATTCGGTTTATCACTTTTCAATCAACATTTATACGCTCTTCTTGTCCAAAAAGATAAAAGGCAAGCTCTTCTCCTGAAATTTGTCGCCTTGCTTCCATTCCGTGTTGTCCTCCGTAAACTCAGCTCCCATCAGCAAGTCCGTCGTCACTGTGTCGCCGTTGCTCGGGTTGCCGTAAGCCACCACAATGTCTAGGCTGATGTCCAGGATGTCGCCGCCTCCGGCCGTCCTGAGCGCTTCATATTCGCTCTGCGTCAGCGTGATCTCGCCGTCGTAGCTCTTGTTGCCGCGCTGAATGCTGTGCGGCTTGTTGCCCTTCGCATGAAGCAGCTCTTTCTCTTGCTTCGACGAGTATTTCACACCGCGGATGCCTGTTATCGGTCTGCCAGCGGCCACCACGCTCACGTCGCTCCACTCATATTCTCTTGAATTGAACATCTCTTTTTTCCTCCTTTCTTCGTTAGTTTGTTGTCGTTGTCACCTGGAAGCCTAAGTTCACGTCCACATACCGCGCATAACCGTACGGGCGAACCTTCAGCAGTACCTTTACCGTGCTCGTCGCTAGCACGTTCTGCGTCGTGTCTATCTCACACACGCACCCCTCGCCGTCGCTCCCGGCGCTCAGCTCACCGTTGGCCGTCATCTTCTGGTTGATGGCGGTCTCCACAGTCTGTTGCCAGCTCTTCACCACACCGATGTCTAGCGTGCCGTCTTCGTTCACCTCCAGCTCGTCCAGAAGCATGTCCAGAAGCGTGTCGTAGGCCGTTCTGTACGCCTTGTCTATCACTCGGCGGTTAGCCAGATGGGCATAGTCGCCCGTAGGGTCACACGCCAAGTTGTCGTCTGCCCAGTAGTAACCGCTGCGGCCCACATACTTCCGAGCCACGATGTAGCCTTTCTCATACAGCGTGCGCACCTGCTCACCGCTCTCATCCGTCTTCGTCTCACCGATGTACATCTCAAGGGGCTTCAGGCTACCGTCTTTCACCCTGCCCACGTTGCGCTGTACGCTCACGCTCGCAGCACGGCCCATCAGCGTGCCTACGCACGCGCCATTCGTTCCCCCTGCAGTGTCGCTCACCACGATGCCCACGCGGTCCCAGCTCTCTTGCGTCAGGTCGTGAAGCTCCGTCGTCGGTGTGTAGTTCCGACCTTCCAGCAAGAACACCAGCGGGGCGTAGAGTTCCGTCGTGGCCCACTCGCCAAGCTGTTGCGCTTTAGCTGCTGCCGTCAGCACGTCTTTGGCGATGCCTTCTTGGCTCGTCTCCGTCGACAGGGTGTTCACGTTGGCCACGCCCACGCCACGCAACGCGCCGTTCTCTTTCTCCACCAGCCAGCGCACACTCCCCGCGCCGGTCTTCGTGTAGTCCAGCAAGGTCGTCATCGTCGTGCCGGGACTCACACCCATCACCACGAGCTTCACACCGCTACCCGCTTCGTCGTAAAACTCCGACAGATGCTTCCATAGCACCGCGTTGTTCTCCGCCGTCAAGCCAAGTGCAGCCACGCTGTCCATGCTCGTCACCTCATAAGCCGTGTTCAGAGCAAACGTGCTACCCACGGCGGCAGCACCGCACACCAGGGCAAACAGCCCGTCAGGGCTCTCTCCCACGGTGCCGAGCTGACCCGTCAGAAATTGTATCTTTACTCTTGGTAGTTGCATACGTCTTTCTCGCTTTTTCCAGGGTTAGTCTAGGAGGCGGCACTCTCCGTAATCAAGTACACGCCCTTCTTGTCGTAGCGTCGAGGGTTACCACCCACACGCACCAAGAACGAGTAGATGTCGCCGTAGTATTGGGGGTCGTCTTCGTTCGAGAACATCTTCACCTCGCCCAACGCACGGCTCACACACTGCTCCTGCCAGCAAAGGCCGGCGGCTAGCTCGTCTGCCTCGGCGGTCTCTTCCCATTTCAAGAGGGTCGCACCGTCGGCTTTCACGCGGAGCACCTGTGAGCGCTGCATGATGTTGAAGCCATAGAGCTGGCCCATCACGCCTTGGCTCACATTCGCCACGGCTTGGAACGACGAGAGTTCCTTGTCGGTCAAGTCGTCAAGCAGGTCGGCATACTGCACCGCGTCCAAGAGCATGTAGCGGCCTTCTGTGGGCACGTCGTCCACGTTCATCTTCACCATCGCTTCCATCACCACAGCCTTCGTCATCTTCTTGCGGTTGCCAGTAGCATCCGCACTGGTGTGCGCCTTGCGCGAGCCACCGCTCGTGCTCAAGGTCTTTGCACCGGAGGCCCAGCGGTAGAGCAGATTCTGAGCCGCCACCTTCTGGAGCTGCTGGCGGTCGTTGCTCAACACGCTGTTGCGCTTGTCGTAGCTAAGCTCCACCGTGTCGATGTTGGGGATGTAGATCGGGTTCGTGGTCAACTCGTCCATGTCGTAAGTCAACTCGTTGTCCGTGCGCTGGCTCACGCTCGCAGGCTTCGTCTTGCGGTTAATCTCCACACCGCTCGCACTGCCCGCGTTCGGGATGTGCACCGTCTTGTAGCTCACAAAGGTCGAGTCGTCGATACTCTTCGAGGCAAACGAATTGTCGGGATAGAAGTTCTCTACAATCGTGTTTAGCCAGATTTGTTTGTTTAATGCCATTTTCTTCTTTCGTTTTTGTTGGTTTCCTTTATTACGTTAGTTGTTGTAGTCCACGCCGAAGCGTTCTTTATACTTCGCCGCAAATAGGCTCGCGTCGCTGTTCTTCAACACACCGAGCAACCCGCACTTGTCAAGCTCGTCCCAGCTCTTCGTCGCAAAGCTGCTGCCGTCGCCATGGTCCTCGATGTACGCCGAGGCGCGCATCTGGGGCTTCTGGGCTTTCATGCCGTTGATAAGGGCTTCGGCGTTCGCGCGGTCGCTCTTCAGTAGTGCCTTGAAGGCACCGGCTTGCTCCTTGCCTATCTTGCCCTCGCTTACCGCTTTGTTCACGAGGGCTTCCACCTCCGCGGCTTCCGCGGCGTCGGCTTTCGCCTTGTATGCGGCGTTCGCTTGCTCAAGCGCTTCGGCTTTCGTTGCCTGGTTCTCCAGTTCGCGGGCTTTCTGCAAAAGCTCCGCTTCGCCCTCCACGTCCTTAAACGAGGGCATCTTCTTCAGTTCTTCTAGTAATGCCATTTCTTTATTGTTGCTTTGGGGCTGCGCGTGCAGCCGGTTATTGAAATACTGGTACACTTCCACCGCCGTGCGGGGTTCCACAGTTGGCTTCTCGCCCATGTCATACAGACCGTCGGCCAATTTCATCTTCACCGCTTCTTCCGCACCGATCCAGTGGTCTTTCTCGTCAAAGTAGCACCGCGCCACTTCTTGCGCATCCATGCCGCACCGCTGCGCTATCATCCTTGCCAGGTCGCCCTGGAGCGTTTCCATCATTGTCGCCGTCTGCCGAAGGGCCGAGGCGTTGCCCCACGTACCGCCGCTCACCGCGTGAAGCATCAGCTTCGCATAGGGCGACATGTACAGGGGCTTACCGCACAAGGCTATGATGCCGGCGATGCTCGCAGCCACACCGTCCACATAGATCGTGATGTCGGCTTTCGACGTGCGCAGCGCGTTGTAGATGGCTATGCCGCTGAACACGTCGCCACCGTTCGAGTTTATGCGCACGTCTATCTTCTCATACTCGGCTTGAAGCGCCATCAGCTCGCTCACCACACGCCCGCTGTCCACCTTCTGACCCTCGCCCACGTCGCCGTATAGGAGGATGCACACGCTGCCATCGCCGGGAATTGTATTGAAAAATTTCATCTCGTGTCGTTTTTGGTTATTCGTCTTCCGTCGGCAAGCCCGCAACAAGCTGGGTTCGCCACTGCAAAATTCCGCAATTTCCCGCCCCCTTGCAAACGACGTTTTTATCGTGTACGCACACAGTGTTATCGTCACTTTCTACAGCGTCATCATAAAAAGCCGATTTGAAACGCCGTCTGAGATTCACGAACTTTGCACTTGATTAATTTTACATCTTATGACAAAAAACAATATCGACAAAAAGGGCATCGCACAGTCACTCTTCCTCAATGGGGCTTACACACAGGAGGAAATCGCAGCCAAGGTCGGCACCACACGACAGACCATCTCACGATGGGTGCGAGAGGGGGCATGGGAGGAACTCAAGGCTTCACGTACCATCACCACAGAGCAGCTCATCGCACAATACAAAAGGCAACTCGCAGAAATCAACAAGCGCATCGAGGCGCGTGAACCGGGCAACCGATTCCCCACAGCAGAGGAGGCGGATGCCATAGTCAAAACGGCGGGAGCGGTCAAAAAGCTCGAGCAGGACATCGGCGTCTCCGATTGTGTCTCCGTTGGCATGCGATTCCTCGCATGGCTCAGACCTGTCGATGCTGGGGCGGCGGCTACATTCAACGACTTTTTCGATGCCTTCATCAAAGACCAGGCGGGGAGGGCCCGTAAGTGATGGCTACAGCTAAAGACCGCCAGGCGCTCGCCATCTGGGAGGAGTTCCACAAAAGTCTCTTGCGTGGTGTCGAGGTCGATAACAGCCTCACAAGGCAGGACATCGAACGGCAGCGAGCCAAGCTCGAGAGCGAACCCATCGAGTGGATCAAGTTCTTCTTCCCGGCTTACGCCAAGTATGAGTTCGCACCGTTCCACGTCAAGGCCATACGCCGAGTCATCGACAATCCCGAGTGGTACGAGGTGCTCTCATGGAGCCGAGAGCTGGCAAAGTCCACCGTGGCAATGTTCATCCTCATGTATCTCACCCTCACTGGACGAAAGCGATTCGTCGCACTCGCATCGGCCACCATCGACGCGGCGAAGCGATTGCTCCTACCATTCAAAATCAATTTTGAGTCCAACCCGCGCATACGCCAGTTCTACGGAGAGCAACCCACCATCGGACAGTGGACGGACTCGGAGTTCTCGTGCCGCTGTGGGGCTAAGTTCATCGCACTCGGTGCGGGCTCCGCACCGCGTGGCATGCGCAACGAGGCTATCCGCCCCGACGTGCTCTATTTCGACGACTACGACACCGATGAGGACTGCCGCAACCCCGTCACACTCGACAAAAAGTGGGACTGGGCGGAGCACGCGCTCTATCCTACGCGATCCATCTCCGAGCCTACGCTCGTGCTCTGGTGCGGCAATATCATTGCTAAGGACTGCTGCATCACCCGAGCTGGACAGCTCGCCAACTCCTGGGACATCGTCAACATTCGCGACAAGCACGGACGGTCCACATGGCCGCAGAAAAACAAGGAGGAGCAGATTGACCGCATCTTGTCTAAAATATCCGTCAAGGCGCAGCAGGGAGAGTATTTCAACAATCCCGTCGCCGAAGGCAAAATCTTCAAAAACCTACCCTACGGAAAGGTGCCGCCGCTATCCAAGTTCCGATTCCTCATTGCCTATGGCGACCCGGCTTACTCCGACTCGCGCAAGAAGGCGTCCTCCACAAAGGCGCTCGTCTTGGTCGGAAAACTCAAGGGGGTCTACTATGTCATCAAGACATTCCTCGCACGCGAAACCAACGCCAACTTCATCTCATGGTATTTTGCTATGGACGATTATGTCGCACATAAAGCCAACGTCTATTTCTACATGGAGAACAACAAGCTACAGGATCCTTTCTTCAATCAGGTCTTCCGACCGCTCCTACGACAGCAGTGCGCCGAGCGTCACCGACAGCTCTACATCAAGGGCGACGACCGGAAAAAGACGGATAAGGCCACACGCATCGAGGCTAACCTCGAACCTATCGACCGCGAGTGCCGATGGGTCTTCAACGAGCAGGAGCGCGACAACCCCATGATGCAGGAACTCGTCAACCAGTTCAAGCTCTTCGAACTCACGCTTCCTTATCCTGCCGACGGACCCGATGCCGTAGAGGGCGCTGTCACCATCAACGACCTCAAAACGGCGGAGATGGAACCTACCTTCACACTCTCTTATCGGGAAATCAATGAGGACAACCCTTATCGTATGTAACAGCTAAACTTTTTTGCGCTTATGGACAATTTTATCGACATCACCGACTACGACGCTTCCATTCACCGGGACATCCTCGATGCGCTACTCAGAAAGGGCACTGACGCCTACGACCCGCAAATCATTGAGGTCTGCGAGGACAGGGCAGTCGCCGAGATGCGCTCTTATCTCAACAAAACTTACGATTGCAACGCCATCTTCGATGCACGCGGAGCGGAACGACACGCACTCATTCTCATGTTTGCCGTCGACATTGCCGTCTTCCACATCTTCTGCCAGCACAATCCCTACAAGATTGCAAAAATCAGACAGGACCGATACGACCGAGCCATTGAGTGGCTCAAAGGGGTCATGGCGGGCGACATCACCATCGACGGAGCACCGCTTCTACCCGACGACACCTTGGCGGAAAACTCTCGATGGCAAACCGCAGCCGACGAAGTGAGGCCAGTTTTTCTCTAATCTATTCAACAGCTTATGGCTAACAGAAATTTAAAATCGCATAAGGCCATGCGGGCCTCACAAAAACGCATCACGCAAGGGGGTATGATCACCGCGCCAGGGCAGCGACAGCCCGACATCGTCCTGCAAATGCCAGAAGTCTTCTTCTTCGACATGGCGGCATACATGGCATCCGTCAAGGCGGCACAGGGCATTGATTATTCCAATCGCGTCCGACTCTACGACATGTATGAGTCGGCCCTACTCGACCTGCATCTCTCGGGAGTGCTCGCTAAGCGACTGCGAGGGGTCACTAAAATACCCATCGAGTTCCAGCGTAACGGGGAACCCGACGACACCATCAATGCACAGATCCGATCACCATGGTTCAAGCAGTTCCGAAAGGACTGTGTACTCGCTGAGTTCCACGGATTCTCACTCATGCAGTTCTGGAGAGATGAAGAGGGCTTCATTCGCTACGACCTCATCAACCGGAAGCACTACGACCCCATACACCATCGCATACTCAAGTATCAGGGCGAGATGGAGGGCATACCCCTTGAGCAGTTCCCAAACATGCTCTTCGTCGGGAAGGAACGCGAACTGGGCATCTTTGCCGAGCTACTGCCGGCCGTGCTCTACAAGCGAGGCGATATGGCGGATTGGGCACGCTTCTGCAACATCTTCGGCATGCCCATACGCGAGTACACCTACGACGCAGGCGACGAGCAGGCACGCCGCAGGCTCATCGCCGAAGCGCGCTCGCAGGGAGCTAATGCGGTCTACATTCACCCAAAGGACTCGGAACTCACGCTCATCGAGGCGGCAAACAAGTCGGGATCGTCCGAACTTTACAAGACCTTTGCCGAATACTGGGATTCCAAAATCTCCATCCGAGTCCTCGGAAACACACTCACAACCGATGCCAAGGAAACGGGCACACAGGCGCTCGGAGAGGTACACAAGGAGGAAGAGGACGAGATGAATGCCGACGACCGCGACTACATCCTCGACATACTCAACTACGACATGCGACCCATCTTCGCCAACCTCGGATTCAATGTCGAGGGAGGGGAGTTCGTCTATGCCAAAAAGGATAAGATCAACCCCTCGCAGCACATCGACATCGTACAGAAACTCGCATCCATGGGGCTACCCATCGACGACGACTATCTCTACGAAACTTTCTGCATCGCCAAACCCGACAACTACGACGAACTCAAGGCGCAAAAGGAGCAAGAGCGTGCCGCCATGCGCGATGCGCTCAATGCTTCACACGACGAGCAGAACAACAGCGAGCAGAAGAGCAGCGAGCCTGATAAGCCTAATGAGCCTAATAAGCCTAAAAACAGCGTTCAAACAGCACTCCACAACCGTTTGAGAGGTTTTTTCGGACTCGCCCCAATCAAAGGGGCGGCTTCCGACTTCTGATTGACAAACTCTATTATGACGGCTCTTGCGCCTGCTGCTCGGGGCATTTCCATAATGTCGCGCCATCGTTCACCTTTTCCGCTGATGTGCTGCAGCAGTATCTCCGAGCCATCTACAACGGATTCGACACATCACAAGCCATAGAGCCTACAATGTGGCGTGAGGTGCTGCGCATCCTCAACGAGGCCACGGTCGACGGTTTGCTCCAAAGCAGCGTGCCGACACATCGTGACAGTTTCCTCGCAGCCCTACGTCATTCCAACGAGGTCTTCGCGGCTTTCAAGGTGCATGCCATGTCCGAGCACATGGCCGCGCGACTCCTCAACGCCGACGGCACACTCAAACCGTTCCGCCAGTGGGCGGACGAGGTCAAAAGCATCTCGTCACATTATGTTGGCGCATGGCTCCGCACCGAATACGACACCGCGGTCATTCGTGCACACAACGCCGCCGACTGGCAACAGTTCATACAAGATGCCGACATCATGCCCAACCTACGGTGGATGCCCACAACCTCGCCAAACCCCGAGGGCAGCCACCGGGCTTTCTGGGAACGTAAACTCACACTACCCGTCAACGACACCTTCTGGAACGAGCACCACCCAGGCGACCGATGGAACTGCAAGTGTTCACTCGAACAGACCGACGACCCACCTACGCCTGAACTCAAGGCGGAGTTCGCTGGGGAGAAACCACAACCCGGACTTAACAATAACCCGGGCAAGGACGGACACACCTTCTCACAAGACCATCCGTATTTTCCGAAGTCGTGTGGCTCATGCCCGTTCAACAAGGGAGTAAAAAACAGGGCGAAAACGTTGTTCAAAAACGAGAAGAAACACTGCTACAACTGCAGCAAGATAGACAACGCTATCCAACAACCCGATGTAAAGAGGGCAAAATCAATGATAGATACCGTTTCTAACGATATGATTGCAAGAAAAACAGCTTGTAGTTTCTATTCGTTCAGCGATGATGAAGTGGAAGCTCTCAAACAGTATGGAATCGAATTGGTAACTAAGGACATATTTATTTCTGACGAAAGAATAATCCACGCGCTAAGAGATTTCAAAAAGAATAAAGGCAAATCTGTTAGTCCCGATGAATTGAAGTTCTTTATCGAAAATATTGCAGCATGCAGCATGTATCTCGACACCGACAAAACTAACATCGTTTTTGCTACGCAACAAAACGGAAGGGTGCAAAAATTCATTGTTGAGCCAAACTATAAAATAAAAGCCAATGGAGGAAAGTTCGTCGCAAACTCATTCATCACGGCAGGAATAACACAACAATATAATTTGGATGAAGATAAATACATAAAAATAAAGTGATAATAACGGTAGGAATCGAACCTACGATATGCGCTCCGAAGACCGCTCGGCTTCCTGCTGCCATCATCGTTATTATCACCTATGTCGCAAAGGTAACAATATTAATTCAACAAACAAGCATTATGAACAAAATTTTCAAGTTTCTCGCCGCTTCCAACCGATACAAACACCTTATCGGAGGATTCATCGTTGCCATGCTCGCTGGCTCACTCTATGCAGCTATCTATGCCGCCATCGTAGCCGCATCGTGCCTCGAACTCAAAGATCATCTCTACCATAACACCTGGGACTGGATCGACTGGATCTGCACGCTCATCGGAGGTATCATTGCCGCCATAGTGTTCTACGTCCTCATTTTTTGACCATGGACGCAAAAGAAATTCGAAAGCGCATCGAGCGCATAAAAGACGACATCCAGCGAGAGGTGAGCGACCGACTGCCAAGAAAGGTAGCCGTAGTGGCGGTCAACCATTTCAAGCAAAACTTCCGCGATGCAGGCTGGCGCGACGATGGGCTGCACCCTTGGAAAACCACACGACGGCAGCGAGAGGGAGGGCCTGATGCCAAATACACGCCGCTCACCTCACGCCGCGACCACCTCATGCGATCCATTCAGTACTCCGCACAGCCGGGGCAGGTCACCATCTCCAACCCCGTGCCTTATGCTGCCATACACAACGAGGGGGGAACCGTCAACACGCATCCCACCATCACCAAGCGAATGAGAAAGTTTGCTTGGGCTAAGGTCTATGCGCTCGCTGGGGTCAAGGGAAAAGGAAAACTGCCGAAACAACTGTCGGCTAAGGCGGCTAAGTGGAGAGCGCTCGCACTCACTAAAAAGGCCAAGCTCAACATCTCCGCACACATCCCGCAACGACAGTTCATGGGCGACAGCAAAGAACTCAAACTGAAAATCAACAAAATCATCAACGAATCCATTAAACGCATACAAAATGGAATACGTAATCTCTGAACTCATTCCGCTCATAGCACAGGCCATGCCATGCCTAACACTCGTCGATGAAGACTATGGGCAACTCGAAAACATCGACGATGCCGACGACGAACGGCAAATGTACCCCATCACCTTCCCATGCGTACTCATCGATGCACCCGAAACGGAGTGGTCCAACCTTGCAGCTGGAGAGCAAAAGGGCACATGCACCATGCGTGTCCGACTCTGCATCGACTGCTACGACGACACACATTACGGCTCCGACACCATCACACGCATCAACGAGCGAAACAATATGCGACATCAGCTACACGCCTTGCTACAGACCTTCCGACCCGCTGGCGATGGAGCACTCATCAGAACCACATCACGTTTCTACACCTTCAACCACGGCATCAAGGTCTACGAAATGACTTACAAAACCACCGTCTCCGAAACCGCAATCAGTCAAAAAGGGAAGGTTCATGCACAACACATCGCCCTTTCGGTGAAACGCGAAAACCGCTGAAACCCGACGTCGGAATCCTGGAACCGTCCACCGTAGCGCCAGCACGAAGCATCCGACGGATTATCTGCATAACCCGACCCTCACTGATGAAAAACTCTTCCGATGACAGCTTCTTCAACGCATCGTCAAAACGAAGACGTTTCACCTCTGTCCAGTAATAGTAACGCTCAAATAGCTTCCTGTCCCTGGCGCTAATCAAGCTCTTGTCACGACCCTTGCTCATAATTGCAAACTTAACGCTTTTCTGTTAAGCACCCAAAAATTCTTCTGCCAGAGAGAGCAATGGGAGCTTGCTCACCATTGCCGAGCGCAGCGAAGAATCAAGTTTACTTAAAAGCCTACCCAAATAGTTCATATTCAGGTAGGCTTTCACTTTTTTACGCTTTCAACACGCTACAAACGGCAAAAACTCGGCTCAATCCTGCGCCATACGCCGGTCTCGGCGTTGCGCTTCGAGAAGTAGTAGTTCGTGGCTGTCGTCTGCACCACGTTGGCTTCTTTGAACAAAGCCATGATCTCCACATACTCCTCGTCAAACTTGTCTTCAAGCTCGTATAGCTTCGAGATGCTCTTGTAGTCCAAATCGCCCGTCTTGTTGCGCTCCAATAGCGTCATCGCCATCTGGTACATCGGGTCGTCCACGCCGTTCTCGCTTGCCGACATGTAGCGCTTCAGGTAGTCCACCAAACGCTCGGCGGCTAAGTCCGCGCGCTCGTCAAAGCCTTTCACCTTGTTAAACTTCACCTCTAGCTTGAAGTCGCCGTCAGTAATCGTGTAGCTCTGCTGACCCTCGTTCTTCACCGCGCCATACTCACGCATCACTTTCGTAAAGGCAGAGGTCTCCGCGTCAAGCCACTGCTTGAAACCGCTCACCTCGCTCTCCACGCACTCCACCTTCTGAAGCACGTCGTGCATAAACTCACCACGAAGGGCTTCATAACTCTCACGCTTTGCCAGGCGGTCGTTCTTCGCCTCGGCTTGCAACTGTGCCAACAATGCAGCACGCTGCTCCTTACTCATGCTTTTCAGCAATTCTACATTTTCGTTGTCCATCTTTCTTTGATTTTTTTAAATGGGATTATTATTGATTGCTTTTCTTCCTAATCATCATCCGTAGCTTCACGTCCAGTGCCTTCAGCTCATCCACGTCCAAGTAGCGGAAATACTTACCTGCGATGCGCTTGTCAGCGCAGAAGCGGTCCACATGCTCCCAGTCCGCCGTGTCCACGCCCCAAAGCTGCATCTGGTGAAGCGCACCGCTACGGGCTTTCTTCAACGCCCGGCGGTAAGCCTCGCGCTGAGCATCCCAGCCCACCAACGATTCCAGCTTACCGCAAAGCTCGTCATACTCCGCCGACGTCATCTCCCTCAGGCTCGTCGTCCGACCGTTCGTAAACTCGCTCACCAAGCCTTCCTTGTCGGCTTCCCCTGGCAAACGCTTCAACAGCATGTAAAACTTGCCGTAGTTGTCAACGCCTCTCATAACGAGCCTCCTTTTCTTTCCATTTCAGCCACGACGCACGAGCCACTGCCAACGCCGTAGGCAAGTCCCATGTCAAACCCTCAGCTGGCACGATCGGCGCATCGTTCACACACAGGTACACCTCGCCGTCAAACTCGCGCGCTTGCACCACTACCTCACTCTCTCGAGCCAAAGCCTTGTGCGTAGCCTCGGCACGCTTCGCCATGCGACTCGCTCTGCGAGCACACAGCCACTGATTCAGTCTTTCTAATGTCTTCATTTTTCTATACGTTTAAATTCTACAATACGCTAAGGCCTCTGTGAGGCTTTGTTCGGTATCCATTCAATGGTCACTTCGGCGTCCAGCTTGCCGCAACCCTCACACACCGGGCAGGGCTTCCACTCGCCTTCATGCGGACTGCAACGAGCACCCCAGTAGCCACCCATTCCGTGGCAGTAACCGCATTCGTGACCACGGCTCACTATCTTCTCGCGCTTCTCGCCATAAAGCGGCGCACTCAGGAATATCAACTTGCGGGGGCTACTCATCGTCCACCTCCTCTCGCATATACTCCAGCATCAACGCCTCATGGCCGTTCTCCTGAAGCCTGCGGGCCACTTCCTCGTATATCATAAACTGGTCGTCACCGCAGTAGTATGCCACCTTGTCCTTGGCATAATTCACGATCTGTTCTATCGTCTCGTCCATAATCTTACTCATCGATTTATCATTTTTAATGTCTGTAAGTCACTTGCTCGTAGCGATACCAACGCATAATGCGGTAGGCCCACATCAGGTCTTTCGTCTCTATCACCACACAGCCTTTCGTCTTCTGGCTTCTACGCACCTTCAGGTCGCACGTCTGGTTGCCTTCCAACCACTCATTCAGCACGCCCTCCGCTTGGTGCTTCTTCAGCAATATATATATCGTGTCGCCGTCTCGGTAATCTTCCATAAGCTTATTCCTTTTGGTTCATAGTCCAGTACTCTTCAGCGCGCTCCTTCCATATCGTGTAGTAGCCCTTGTCGCCGATAAACCTCCCCTTCGAGATGGCACGATAACCCTCCACCCAGATCTTCAACGCTGCGTCATACATCACGCTCACCGCGGTCCTGCCCTTCGGCCGTGTGCCGTCGGCTTGGCTGATAATCACCAGCAGTTTGTTCGGATGCCTACTCTTGAAGGCTAAGTAAGCCGTGAAGTCCATCTGCGTATACTGGAACGAGTCTATCACCACCGTGTCGGGGCTCTTACGCTTCTGCAACCGCTTGTCAAGCTCTTCCATACTCTCGCCGTCCAATAGCACCATCCGGCGGGCCACGTCCTGCATGCCGGCGCGCACAAAGGCGTTCTTCATCGTCAGGCTCGAGCCTTCTTCCAGGCTGTCGTAGGCCACCTTACCAAAACGGCACAGCTCCTTGCACAGCTTCAATACAAACGAGGTCTTGCCGCTACCGCTACGCCCCCACACAAACCATACGCCGTTCTTCTCGGGCTCACCAAAGGCGGCACGCCACTCTTCACTCAATTTGTACGTCTGCTTCTTCATCGATAGCAGTTCCGTCACACTTATCGCTCTTTTCATCGTCGTTTGAACACTTGTTGAACACCGTTCAAGCGCCCATGCGCTTCACTCTATGCACGCCTTTCTTCACTCGTCTGAGGTCGAAGTCATACTGCTCCGCGTCTCTCACCACCTCGGCAATGCCTTTGCGGTCGGTCAGTCCGTTGGCCACGCAGATCGCATACACGTCGTTCGCATTCGTCCGTTCCAACTCAAAGAACTTCCGGCCTATTCTGGAGTGGATCTCGTTATACCCCTTCTTGTCATACCTTAAACCCATCGACATCCTGCGTTTGATATAGGAGGTAGAGAAAAACACCATGCCGCATTTGTCTTCCAATCGGTTGTATAGGTCTATGAAGTAGTGGAACACTCTTTCGGTCAACTTGTCGGCTTCGTCAAAGAGGAGCAGCGCATGCTCCGTTTGGATCAGCTGGCCGATGATGGCGTCGAGCATCTCTCGCAACGTCAGGCCGTCGGTCTTCAAGCCTATCTTCTTCGCCACCTCCCTGATGAAGTCGCTTCTTCTCATGTCCTCGGAGCAAAGCACGTAGTACACGCCCGCATGCTCCTTCTCATACAGCCTGGCTGCTGTGGTCTTGCCGCAACCGGCTTCGCCTACAACCCACGTCACGTTCTTCCACTCCTGGGCGTCCGTCATGGCGTACGACATCTCCTTCGCGGCGGTGGTCTCCACAGTCTGCCACGAGCCAGGGGCTGCCGTGCCTACCTGAGAGGCTATCTTCTTCCACATCTCGTCGCTCACGTTCTCCCACTTGCCTTGCAAGATGGTGCTCACCGTGCCCGCACTCGTGCCGTCCAGACTCGCCGCAGCCTTGTTCTGGCTCGGGTACTTCGCCACATACTGGCGCAACGCTTCTCTGATGCTTTCTTTCTGCTTGTCGTTCATTTCTTTCGGGATTTTATGATTCTTGATTTTATAACTTGCTCGCCAACTTACGCTCCGTAGGAAGCGGAATGGTCAGCACGTCTTGATCTTCTTGCTCTTCCAGCCAGTCCTCCAGGCTCAATGCCTTGGTGTGGCGGCCTAGCTGGTAGGACTCGGGGGCTTGCGAGTACTTCGCCACTCTTCGCTCTATCTGCCGTTGTACGTCGGCGGGAGCACCCTTCAGCTTCGGACTCTTCAGACCTTGTTGCTCGGCATCCATGCCGTGCTCGGCGGCTATCTGCCGTCCGGCCACCACGCGCTCTACGCGGTCTTGCAGATTGGCTTCCTGCTCTTGGCGGATAAACTTCGCATCGTCCGTCGCCTGCTGGTCTTGCAAGGCCCTGTGGATAACCACATAGGGCTCGGCCGTCCGCTCAAACCTCAGCGAGCCGTCCGACCCTTTCGTGTAAAGCCGCACGCTGGCAAAATCATAGGGGTCATAAGCCACCACAAACTGCTCATAGGTGTGCCGCCTTCTCCATTCGTGGTCGGGCACGCCAGGGGTAGTGAACACCTCGTACTGCCGCTTCTGACCCTTAATAGTCACCTGCAGGCCGGCATCGGTAAACGTGGCAGGGCGCTTCGCAAACACCCAGAACATGTCCACCATGTCGTGAACGGTCACCTCGGGGGTCTCCTCGTTCACGCTTTGCTCATACATGTCTATCCGTCGCTCGCCAGTGGCGGGGTGCTTGCCCTCGTTCCACTCGCGGCGGGCCGCGGCGTAGGCATCTTTCAGTTCTTCCAGAGTGTACAGACTCTCCTTGTTGGCTTCGATAAACTCCACATTGGGCTTGCTCGACGCTTTCCTCGCCGTCACGTTCTGACCCGTGAAACGCCAGTCCTTATGAAGCACTTGCATCTGAAACCGCCCAAACACGCTTTCTATCGTCTTCGACTCGCCATTGTAGGGCTGAGTGGGGCGGTGCACCTTGCATATCTTGCCGATAAAGCCGTCATTGTCGAGCTTCTTGTGCCCGCCTTGGTTGTCATACACGATCTCCCAAGGCTTGTGACCGCTCTTCTGCACCGCCATGCGGTAAGCGTGATACTGAGCCTCGTAGTCTTCCGTGTCGCTGATGCAGTAACCCAGCAGCACCTCACTCATGGCGTCAATCACCTCATACACCTGTGTGGTCCTTACCTTACCCTGCTCGTCCCTATAGTAGAGGTTCAGTTTCGTGCCGTCACCATACCATAGCGTGTCTCTCCGTGTAGGCAGTGCGGTCTTGTGTTTCCGCCCAAACCTTTGGCGGGCGGCTTGCTCGCCATACACGGCGTCATACCACAAGGGTTCCACCGCAGGGCTGTTGAGCCACTTCTTCAGGCCGCTCAGGCTCTTCAAGGGCTTCCACCCCTGCTCCTCGGCTATCTCATTGGCTCGCGCAAACAGCTGGGCATCGGTATACACGGGCACCCTACTGCGCTTCAACGCCACAATGACCTTCAAGAACTCGTCGGTCACCTTCAGGGCCGAAGCGTTGCCGAGTTTGCCGCTCACCACGCTACGATAGCCGTCCTTCTGTCAAGCCTTCAGCCGCGTCTTCAGGCGAGGCAGCGTGCCAGGCAAAGTGTGCCCGTAGCTTTCACGGAGTTTCTCCGAACTGTCGAAGATCAATTCCCACACGCCGCCCATCGGGGCGTTAAGGCTGCTACGCAAGGCTTGACGCTTGGCAGACAGCTTCAGTAGCTCACCAAGCACAGAGGCATTCACCGTATACTCTTCAATCATCTTCTGAGTCAGGTGCTTCTCCCGGCCGTCCTTGTCTTGATAGGTATAAGTCTCATACCACTCGCGTGCCTTGGCGTCCATCTTCAAACTCTGCTTCATCATGGCTTCACGCATCTTCTCTTCAGGGTCACCGTATAGGGCAACATACCTCCGTCTGTACTTCTCCGGAATACTGCTCCACACATACA
>CAVAPI010000154.1:0-24563 GCA_963590445.1 Lachnospiraceae bacterium
ATGCAAAGTTAACGCATTTTTCTCTGTCATCCAACTATTTGCAAGACTTTAATGGGGCTGCTTTCAGCACAGGCAGGAGGGCTTGGCGCAACAGTCCGGACAGTCCGGGCAACAGCCGTGACCGTTCAGCGCAACAGCATGGATGCTCGGGACAACAACCCTGACCGCCCATCGCAACAACCCTGACCGTCCAGCACAACAACCCTGACCGTTCAGCGCAACAACCCTGCGGATTTTATACGGCTGACGCCGCACCCGCAGTCACAACCCTAAGGGTTGCGGTACAAAAACCGGCCATTTACGCCCCGTAAACACGGCATTTACGAGGCTCAAACAGGCGGGTTGCGAAGCGTAAACAGACGGGGTGGCAAGCGTAGCCCCTGGGGCCGGCACATGAAAAAGCCGCACACCGTTCGCGAAGGAACGGTATGCGGCCTATTGTAATGACGCCCCTTCGGGCATTTTCACTCCTGTTTACTTGAACGGAAGATAACGGTTGGCCTCTATGGTGAGGTCCTTTACCGGCTTGTTGGCACTGAGTTTCTTGGCAAACCACTGCCCGCCGAAGTCGGAAGGATAGCCTTCGTTCTCGGCCTTATGGCGCGCCATGCGGTTCAAGTCGAAGAAACGGCGCCCTTCAAAGGCCATTTCCATGGCGTATTCGTCGCAAAGCAGATCCTCAACGGCATTGATGGTGTCGGTCTTGGTACCGGTTGGCTGCCAGTAGTCGCCGAACATGGCCTGAAGTTCGTCCATCTTCTCGCCGACAATACCGGACATCTGGTACATGGAGTATATTCCCTCTATGCCCTTGTCGTCGCTACAGCCAAAACCGTGGATGCCGGAACTCTTGGTGAAGACTAATTTGCCGCTTTCCGACAGGAACGGTATCTCGGTGGTAAGCAGTTGCTTCGTCTCTTCGGTGATATAGCCGTTGGCAACGTTTATCAGTTCTTCCGTAATGCCGTCCTTCAGGATTGCGAAAGCGGCATCGGGATAGCCCGCGCGGTTGAACGCCTCGGCAAGATTGAGCCAGATGCCGCTCAAACGGTACAGGTCTATATAGACATTGTTCTGCGTATATGTTCCGGTATAGAGCTTCAGGCGCATCATAGTCGAGTCGCCCAGCGATGCGCGCACCGTGTTAAGACGGCTCCAACGGCGCATATCGCCGGCCTTGAAGCGGAAGCGGTCGGTGTCAAGTCCGTCGGACGGATACTTCACATAGTAATAGTAGGAGCTGTCGGCGAGGGTGTTGTAGGCGCTCGAAGGCAGGAGCTGTATGCCGGCCTCGATGTATTTGCCGGAGCCACTCGCATCGATGGAATAGTAGTCGTAGCCGAACAGTTCGGGAAGGTTGGAGGTCTTGCCCTTCTGCTGGCTCACTGCCATCGGAATGGCGGTGACTATCGCCTCCCTAAAGCTCGTGTTCCATGACGTGGCGTTCCTTGAACCGCCGCCAAAGTTTGACGGCACGATAGACATGTCCAGATTGCTATAGTCGAAAGAGGCACGATACTGCGTCATGGGACTCTGCGTCTGGTACAAATAGTTGTAGAACGACTTGGCAGCCTTGAGGTATGTTTCGCGCGAACCGCCCTTTTCGAGGTAAAGCTCGCCGAGTATCACATCGACAGGGATATAGCAGATCTTCGTGTTGACAGTGGTTCCGTTGCCCATGCTGATGCTTCCATACGACGGAACGGCCTGACCGGAGTATTTCTCAAGCGACGGCGCCAGCGCATCGGTGATTTCCGATATGCCATACATGGGGTAGCTGTTGTTGTCAACCTGACTTATGTTGGCGAGCGGTTCGGTAAAGAACGGCACCTTGCCGTACTGGCGCGCCAACTGGAGGTAGGCCCAGGCGCGGAACGCCATGACGGCGGCATACTCCTGTGTGGTCACGTTGATACTACCGTTCATCAGCGTGGTGTCGCGGTGAGCCAGATAGTAGTTGCAGTTGTTTATTACCTTGTAATATACATAGGCACTGTCATACCGGTTGGCGGTTGTAGCCGAGAAGTCGGCCAGTGCCTTCAGGTCGGTGTTGGCGTTGGAAGTGGCAGTGACAAGGTCGCCGCGCATTTCGTTCTGCAACACATACATGTCGGCGGCCTGCTGCATGGCCTGCATGATGCCCCACGCATAGAACAAGGAGTCGGTCTTCTTGTTCATATCGGGATTGGCGATGTATCTGTCGCTATCTACATTGAGCATATCGCTGCACGAGGAAGCGAACAGAACCGTAACACCGACAAAAAACAATATAATCTTTTTCATATACGTTGTGCTCCTTGGTTTTTATAGGTTAATCTTAACTCCGAAAGTGAACGCACGGCCTTGTGCCAGATTGCCGCAGTCGATGCCCTGATAGAGGGCACTGGTGCCTATACTGAACTCCGGGTCGCTGCCAAGATACTTGGTGAGTGTGAACAGGTTTACTGCTTCAGCCCATACGGACAGGCCTTGCAGCCAGGCGGAGTTGACCGGCACGCGGTAAGTGAGGCGCAGGGTCTTGAGACGCAGGTAGCTGCCGTCCTCA
The DNA here is from genome assembly GCA_963590445.1 of Lachnospiraceae bacterium. Lineage (GTDB taxonomy): Bacteria > Bacteroidota > Bacteroidia > Bacteroidales > Bacteroidaceae > Prevotella. Next base: position 2,546 of record CAVAPI010000154.1, read on the forward strand.
ATCCAGCGGTCGCTGAAGCGGTTGTTGCTCATCGGGTCGCCGTAGTTGAGGCGCGGCATGTCGGTATCCTGACCTTCGTAGCGCCAGTGGTTGGTCATTGCCACCTGCTGGTTGTAGAAGTTGCTGCCGGAATTGAGCACCATGCGCTGGTAGTTATACACGTCGTTGCCGAGGCTGTAGTTGAAATTCATGCTCAAAGTAAAGTCTTTCCAGTTGATATTGGCGAAGATATTACCATAGATGTCGGGGTTGGGGTCGCCTATGACGGTGCGGTCAGACTCGTCGATGCAGCCGTTGCCGTCAAGATCCACGAAGTGTACGTCGCCGGCCTTGAACTCGTGGCGGAGTCCGGCATCGTCTTTCATGTAGAGATAGGTAGTGCTCTCGGTTCCGTCAGCCGCAACAACCTTGGCAGCAGCCTTGGCCTCTGCGTCGGAGGAGAACACTCCTGCCGTCTTGTAGCCGTAGAACAGAGCCACGGGGTTGCCCACAGACGTGAGGATATTGTCTGTTCCATAGACAGAAGAGGTGTAGTTGCCGTCGGGCAGTGCCTTTACTTCGTTCTTGTAGTGGCCTACCGATGCTCCCAACTCGATGTTGAAGCTCTTGGAAACGACAGGCTTGGCGGACACAGCCGCCTCGAAACCGGTGTTCTGGAGTTCGCCGCCGTTTGTCCAATAGGTGTTTATGCCGGCGATGGGGTTCTCATAGTGCTGCAGAGTGAGCAGATTGCTCGTCTTGTGGACGTAGTAGTCGAACGAAACGCCCAACCTGTTGTGCAGGAGGTTGCCCTCGAAGCCGATGTTGAACTTCTTTGTGGTCTCCCACTGTATCTTGTCGTTTCCGATATTGGTGAGCTGCAAGCCGTTGGAGGTGTTGAGGTACTTGACAACGGTATAGATGGTGCGGGCGGCAGTATTGTTGATGTCGTCGTTTCCGCTGACATCGAAACCTGCGTTCAGGCGCAGATAGTCTATACCGACGTTCTTCGGGAACCATTCCTCGTTGGTGGCAACCCAACCGATGTGCGCTCCGGGGAACAAAGCCCACTTCACGCCGAACATACTCAGTCCGTCACAGTTCTCACCGAAACGGCTGTTGGCCTCACCCAACAGCGAGAGCGTCACGAAGTAGCGGTTCTTGTAGTTGTAGTCAACGTTGCCGTACCACTGCATCTGCTTCCACACATCGTTGTCGCCGGTTATCTCGTTGAAGTTCGACGCATTGGCGGAAATCTGCGGGTTCTTGTCGCTCTGGCGCGAGCTGTACTGTGTTGACAGGCGGTCGTTCTTGTAAGAGAAGTAGTTGTAACGGAAGCCCGCATAGGCAGCCAGCGAATGTGCGCCGAACAGATGGGAATAGTCAAGATGGGTGTTGCTGACAATGTTGTTCTCGTTTACCGACATGGTGGCGAACTTGTTATAGACAGTACCCATGCCTGCCACCTTGAAACCGGGCACACCTGTGCTCGGACGGGTGTAGCGTTGCGCTATTCTGTCAAGCGAATAGCTGAAGAGAGAGGACAGTGTCAGGTCGCGGTTTATCCTTGCGCGCGGCTCAATCAAAGCCTGAAAGTAGGTGGTCTCGGCGTAGTTCTTGTTTACTCCCTCTGCCGAGCTAAGAATGGCCACGGGATTGGCCAGCGACAGGTTGGTGCCGATGTCTGAGAACAGGTCGTCGTAGTCGCTCAAGAGGCTTGAGAAACCGCCGATGTAGTGGTTGTACTGGCGCGGATTGACCAGCGGCGACTTTATCAGCGACAGGAACGTGGGCGAAGTGGGCGTGCCTGTGGTGAAGTCGGCAGGAGTGCCGTCGTCGAACACGGAGTTTGTCGTGCGCGAGATGTTGAGGTTGAACTTGGTGTCAAGCCACCTCAATATGCTGATGTCGGTGTTGAAACGAACGTTCATGCGCTCGTAGTCGTTGCCCTCGGCAGTACTCTTGCCGTCAACATAGCCCACTGACAGGTTATACATGCCCACATTGTCACCTCCCTGCACGTTGATGCTGTAGTTCTGGGTAAGCCCTGTGCGGTAAGTCTCGTCCGTCCAGTCGGTGTTGTTGTGGTATGTGTGGTAATAATAGTAGGTGGGATCGTCGTTAAGGAACTTGAAACTCTGCGCGGAACCCTTGAGATCCGACATGGTACCCATCAACTCCGTCACATAATTGCGGTATTGCGTGGCGTCCATCATTGTGGGAAGACGGGGAATAAGGCTCAATCCGACAGAGATATTGGCATCGATGCGCGTGGCCATACTGTGCCCGCGCTTGGTGTCGATGAGGATCACGCCGTTGCCGCCGCGCGCTCCGTAAAGGGCTGTGCCGTTCTTGAGCACCGTCACCTTGTCGATGTCTGACGGCATGACGGCGTTAAGCATATTGTTGAACTGCCCGGAATGGAGCGATTCGCGTGCCAGTTGCTGATCTATCTCCACGCCGTCGATGATTATCAGCGGCTGTGAGTTGGCGTTTATCGAGTTGATGCCGCGTATGAACGAGTTGTTGCCGATGCCCGGAGCAGCGGAGCGCTGGACGGAACGCACGTCGGCAGACAGCATTTCCTGTATCTCCTGGTCTATAGTGGAGTTCTGCGGGGATGACGAAACGAAGCTGCGCTTTGCCGTTATCGACGTTCCTTCGCCATACATCGGGCGGAACTTGTCGGTTATCATATAGACAAGCACCTGACGGGTGGTGTCGGCGGAGACTGCCACCTGCTGGGCTGAGTACTCCGGAGCATAGACATAGAGCGAAGTGGTGAACTTCGGCACTTTGATTTTGAAACTTCCGTCGTCTTCAGTCATGGCAGTATATCGGGCGTTGCCCAATGCTTTCAGCTGCACACCGCCCAACGGCTTCTTGTCAGCCTCGTCAAAGACCTTGCCGGAGATGGTCATAAGCGGATATTTCTCCTTATGAACCACTTGCCGCCGGGGCTTTGCTGCCTGCTCTTCGTCGTCCAACAAGTCGTCCTGGGCTATGGCTGGCACAGCCAAACCTACGAAGGCCACACACAAGGCGTTTCTTAGAAACATCCTCTGTATATCTTTAATCTTGCTTTTCATCATCTTGGTTCTGTTCTGAAAGGTAGTTGTCATATTCTACTGGGCGCAGGAAGATACGGGAAATACGCAGGTTGTTGTCGTATTTGTCGTAGTCCTTTGTGGAAATGGTGCTCCGCGCGCTCTTCACATAAATGTACGGATAGCAGCTCAGGCCGTAATAGGAAGCCGGGAACTCTATCGCTCCGACAAGAATCTGCTGTATCTTGTTGGAATCGGTGGTCTCCACATTCTTGAACTCCTTCTTGGTCGAGTTGGAAACGCTTCCGTCCTTGGCTGCATACTTGACCGTCACGTTAAACTTGTAGAGCTTTTCGGTTGACGCGGAGCCGAGTTTGTAGCGTGCCGGTATGAATTCAATGTAGAGATTGTACTTTGTGGAGCGTACATTCGGGATGTAGAAATATGCATCCGGTGCACGGCGGTCGCCATTGGCTGCAAAGTTGAGGTAAGACAGCGGCTTATACACTTCGCCGTAGGGGGTCAGAAGCGTGGAATCAAGCCTTGTCGGATCTATCTCGTCCTCTGTCAGCGACACTGTAGAGACGACTGCCGCAGTAGTATTGGCGTATGGACGATAGGTACTGTTGTTGATAGGTACGGTGATGGGGCGGTTCCATATCTCCCAAGACTTGTATGCCAGTGTGTCAACCGTGCGCACATAACCGTTGCTCCTGACAGCTACGGGAGCGCTGTGCATCGCTTCTTCTGCAATTTCGCGGCCGTTGCTCATATAGTCGCCGCTGGTTGAGACGAGCGAGTCGGGTGTCCAGCCTGTCGGTTTGCCCACGAGCCAATAGTTCTCGCGCCTGTTGTTGTTGAAGAAAAGAGGCGATATGAGGTTCTTCTTGACGATGGAGTCCTGCAGGTAGGCGGCCGTCATTGTGGAAGTCTCCACCTTCAGGCTCTGAACCGTTGGATTTTCACCCTGGAAAGCGGACGACACTTCATAATAGCTCATCGTTGCAGGATAGACAAAGCATGGCTTTATCTTGTTGTAGGCCGAGAGGAACGCCTCGTCGGTGGGCAGCAGCATGGTGTAGCTGCTGTCTTCCCGCGCCAGATAGGCTTTGAAGGAACGGAAAATCCTGTTGTCGCTGACCATCACCGAGTCGATATAGGTCTGCTTGCCGTCAACTATCGGGCCTTCGATACTGTTCTTGGTGTCGAGATATTCCGACTTGTACTTGTTGAAGTAATTCACTATGGAGTCAGACCCTGCTGTCTCGAAGACCGACTCGTAGATGTTGGGGTAGAAAACGGCCTCGCCGTTGATGGTGTGCAGCGTTCCGTTGATACTGGGAGTGCCCTTGCCCTGCATGGCTATGCCGTCAAAGGTGCTGCTGCCGTCTTCACCTGTAGCCAGAAGATAAGACTTCTCGTTGAGAGTGTGGACGCGTTCGTTGTGCACTTCGCCCGTCATGGCGTAGTTGTAGTTGGCTATATGGTTCTCGATGAACTTGTAGCGCACCGAATCGCTGTCCATCCGGTTGATGTACTTGTCGTAGTCGAACGAGCCGTTGACGGGTGCCCACACTGTATAGGTGCGCGATGCACCCAGCTCCTTGTCGAATCCGGCCTTTACAGCCACCTCTGCGAACTGGCTCAAGTCCTCTCTGCCCAGAATATTCTCCCACAACGTGCGGGTGCTCTCCGCCGACACTTTGGTGTAGGCCGTGTTGTAGTCGTCAAAATCGGTGCATGATGCGGCGGACAATGTGGCGGCCACCGCAACCATTCCGAATATATAATGATTTTTGCGCTTCATGTTATATATACATTATGTTAAAGAAACACATTATTAATACATGTCCTCCAGATACTGGTTGTTGTTGTAAACGCTGACAGGGACAATCTCGATGAAGTCAAGCTGGTACTTGCCCTCGGTCACTTCGGGGAGTACGGTCTTGAGTCTTACCCAGTAGTCGCCCTGCGTGAACTTCCTCTTGACAAGGATGCGGCGCAACTGGTAGGCGGCATAGCGCGAGTTGAAGTCGTCATTGTTCTTTGTCACGGACAGCGGGCCGCGCATATAGCCGTGCAGTCTCATCTCCTTGTCGGACGAAAGTCCCTTGTCGGCGTATGCTTCATGGCCTATATCGTCGTCGGCCAAGAGGCTGTAGCAACCTATTGCTGCCAGACGCGAGTCGATACTGGCGTTCTGTGCCTTCGGGCGGTAGCTGCTCATACGCATATCCACAGGTATGTCCACGGCCTCCATCTTGGAGACATCGTTGCTTGTGCCGAGGTAGTACTGGAGCATACTGCCCTTTGACGTGCCGAATGTGGTCACGTCGATGCGGAGTTCATACTCACCGTCGGGCACCGGCGGCAGCTTTATGGCAAGGTCATAAGACCCCATGCCCTGGAAACTGTCACCCTTGTAAAGCAGGAACTGGTTTTTTTCGCCGCCCGCCTGAATGACATTCATGTCTATCTTGGTCAGGTTGCCGTTATAGACCTTCACATTGTCGAAGAAATTAACGGGGAAACGCAGACGGCTGACGCTCTCTCCGGCCAGGGCAGTAAGCTCGTTTCCATTCATGCCACGATAACCGTTGTTCATCAACTCGGGCAATAGCGAAAGGGCGTCGAAGCGCATACGCTCGTTAAGTACGCCTTGGGGCACCCGGCTGTTGTAGAGCAGGACGTCGCGGATGGGGTAGATATATCCGTTCAATGCCTGGGCTACAGAGTCGGTGACAATCTCCGCGCCACCATAGACAAGCTCGTGCATGCCGGACGAACCCATGGTTTCAAGACCGTCGGTAAGGGTATTGTTGCGCTTGTAGCGGTTGATGTATATCTTACCGTCGGCCTTTACCTTCCATATCTTGATCAGTGTCTTGGGCAACATGGTCTCATAATAGTCATAGGTGTCGCCGTTGTAGCCGTACTTGTAGCAGGTGTTGAAGTCCAAAGCGAGCACATTCTTGGCCAAAGCCGACTTCAGGATGTGGTAGCGCACATACATGTTGAGCGTATTGTACGGGCTTGTGTAGTCTGTACCTGTACTTATCTCCACGCCGTTGTTGCGGTAATAGTCATACCATCCTGTCTCTGACGTTGCCTGTTTGCCTGTAGCGGCATCCTTGTACCAATCTTTTGCGTGCTCAATCAGATCCTCAAGGGTGTTTATCCCGTTCTTTTGGAGCGTCTCGTCGGTCTCAGCAAAGATGGTGAAGCCCAGTTTGCACTCTGTGGGGCGGTAGTAACCGCTCGTTTTGGCCGGCATGTCGAGCGTGACGCTCTTCTTTTCGGCCTCCAGACTGTCGCTCAGACCAGTCAGCTCCAAGGCCTGCCTGAACAGACTGAACTTTGCGTACTTCTTGAGTTCGCTTGTCATCAGGCTGTTGGAGCGTGGTATCACATGGTCGATTACCTGTACGACACCGTTTTCCAGCTCGATGTCCTTGCCGTCATTGGAGATTGATGCTCCGGCGTTGAGCGTTACCAGTCCCTCGGAGTTTATTGAGGTCATGATAGTGCGTCCCAGAAGCGAAAGGATGGACTGCCCTGAGGTGCCGAGGTTGACTGTCATGTATTCTGTTCCGGCAAGATGGAACTTGGCAATATCCACGCAAAGGCTGTCAGACAGTCCTTCGAGCGACTTCTCCGTCATGCCGTTGTGCTCGAACTTGAGGTTTTCTGTGTCGTCATACAGGCTGTCGATATACTCCTGCACTGCCTTGTTGTTGGGGGCGAAGCAGGTGTAGGTGCCGAACGTGCCCAACAGACGGTCATACCCGGAGCGTTGCAGGATGTAGCTGAAGCTGCTGAACGCTGAATCGTTGGCCGCAAGGAAATCGGCAATGGTCTGGCCTGTGAAAGTGTACAGGTTGGAATCGTCAGGTTCGGCCGTACACGAAGACATCGTTATGCACGCCGGTATCAGGAGTGCACCGGTTGCCTTGAACATTGATTTTAATATATTCTTACCCATAGTTTTAATGTCCTTGAATTTAGTTCCTTTCATATTTGTCTGCCGTTGCATACACCGGATTCTGGTGCAGTTCGGAGTTTACTTTCATGTCTGCATCGGGAACAGGGAAATAGAGATAAGGCTCGGTCTGCATCTTGGCGCAGATGGCTGCCCCGTTTTCCACATAACGGCGCTGGAGCAATTTCATGAACTCGGAGCTGTTCGACACGAAACCCGTTGACGCACTACCGTAAATCTCATAGTATGTCTTGGTGTAGTCGGTCGGTGTCATGTGGCGGAAATTGTATCTGAGCATGTCATACCACCGCTTGCCCTCGAAGCACAGCTCGCGTCCGCGCTCGTCAAGCACGAGCGCTTCCATCTTGTCCTTTGTGTTGAAGCTGGACAGGGAGAGGCGGTTGGTTGCCGTAGTGTCGGAGAGAGCACGCTTGTTTACTGCGTCCACGAGGTTGAACGCCGTCGTCAGCTTGCTGTCTTCGTCGGAGGCGGCGAGCTGAACCAGAGCCTCGGCCTTCATCAGCATGATGTCTGCAAGGCGGTAAACTATCCAGTTCTGCTTGTAATCTCCTGCCGATGCACGTTCCAAACCGGTATAGGCATCAGGCTTTTTGGAGCGGGCAGTAATTGAAGACATACCGTTGTAAACCATCTTGCGCACCGGGAATGACGTACCGTCGTCTCCGTTGACTGAAGAATAGAGGTTTTCATAGTAGCGGCGGTCCTTGTCCTGCACATAGGTGTAGGCTGACAGCGCGCCAGTCTTGTCACCGACAGACTTGAAGACATTGGTTGCCTGCAAGAAGCCGCCCGTCTTGGGGTTACCGCCGTTATAGTCGAAATAATAGTTCCTCACACTTGTGGAGACATCGTTGTTGCCGTCCATCTGCAACTCGAAGATACTCTCCTGCGAATTGCCCTCGACGAAGATTGTATAGAAGGCTTCCTCACCGTCAACAAGCGGATATTCCGACTCTACCGTCTGGGTAGTCTGTCCGAACCTGCCTGTTCTGTTGCCCAAAGCCTTCTTGGAAGCGATTATTTCATCGCAATAGTCAACGCATTTCTGGTAGTCTTCCGCATTGTGCATGACCGATGCGCGCCACAAATAGATGTCGGCGAGGATGGCCCGGATGCCGTCGCGGTTGATGAGACCCACGCGCCGCCAGTCCTCATAGCTGTCGGCTGACAGCGGAGACTGGATTGCTTCCTCAAGGTCTTTTATGCAGTTTTCGAGCACAGTCGCGGGAGCCGTCTGCGGAAGCTCGAACGTTTGCGAACTGTTGACGAAAGCCACGCTCGAATAAGGCACGTCGCGGAAAGTGCGGACAAGATAGAAATAGCACAGGGCACGGAGCGCCAGCATCTGCGACTTGTCGGTTTTGAAGGTCTCCTCGGTATAGGCAGGGTCTATGCTGACCGTTCCGGGAGCACGCTCAAGAACGATATTGCACCTGTTGATGGCGTTATACAAGTCAGCCCACGTACAGTAGGGGTTGTCCTTCTCAAGGTTTCCGTAGCTTATCTTCTGCAAATTGTTTCGTGTGGTATTGGATGACAGCCCGTTGTCTGTGTTGTAGTCAAGCTCATCCGAGCGGAAGCCGCCCCAGACGACAAGCCTCTCCATAACATTGCTGGTAACCATCTGCTTGTAAGCTCCGTTCACCATGCCTTGCACCTGGCTCTTGTCCTTCCAAAAGTCCTCTCCGGTTGTCTTATCTACAGGAAGTATCGTCGTGTCGATGCAAGATGTCATCAGCACGCCAGACATTATGAGCATTATATATTTTTTCATGTTATGATAGTTCTATAGATGTTACACGTTAGAATGCCACATTGAGACCCAAAGTGAACGACTTGGAGCGCGGAGTCTGCGCATTGTCGGATGCGAAGCTCCATCCCGACGCCGATTTCTCGGGGTCGCTTCCGCTGTACTTGGTCCAGCAATACAGGTTGTTGGCCGAGATATAGACTTTAAGCGTTCTGAGCCCCATGCTCTTTGCCCACTTCTTGGGCATGTCGTAAGTCAGTTGCAGATACTGGAAGCGCACAAAGTCGGCATCTTCCACATAGCGGTCGGAGCCAAGCCAGTTGAAAGACGATGTAGAACCATACATTGCTCTCGGAATGGGCGTGTTGTCGCCGTCCTTACGCCAACGGTAGTTGACCGAAGCCGTCTGGTTGTTGGTCGTACTCATGTTCTCCAGGTTCATGCGGGCATAGTTCACCACCTTTGTGCCGAAGCGGTAGTTGAAGCTGGTGCGGAGCGTGAACCTGTCATAGCGGAATGTCAGGCCGAAACCTCCGTTGACTTTTGGCAGGGAGTTGCCGAGATACACCACGTCAAGCTGGTTTATCTGGCCGTCATGGTTGATGTCTTCATAGATGGCATCACCACCCTTGAACTCGTAGTTGCGTCCCGAGTAGTCGAAAATCATGTGCTGCGGTGTACCGTCGGCCTTCATAACGACCTTGCCGTTGGCGTCACGCACGATCGGGGCGGTCTTTCCGCTGGCGAGGAACTCGTTGTTGATCCAGTTTTCAAAGTTGAAATTGGGGTCCTGTGCCGTTTTTGTCTTCTGGTAGTTGGTCAGATAGTCATAGGAATACTGATAGACTCCCTTGTAACGGTAGCCGTAGATGGAGCCGAGCGGGTTGCCCACCTGCACGCGGTTGAGGTATTGTCCGTTGGAGTTCGACCAGCTGCTGTTGGCATTGGCAAGCACATTGTCGGCCATCTCGGCAATCTCGTTGTAGTTTTGCGAGATGTTGAAGTTGGCGTTCATCGAGAACTTGCCTTTCTTTATTATATTGTTCAGGCTTACATTAAGCTCCCATCCCTCGTTGGTCATCTCTCCGACATTGGCATAGGATATACTTGAGAAGCCTGTCGAGGAAGGTATGCCCACGTTCTTCATAAGAAGGTCGGAAGTACGCTTGTAGTAATATTCAAACTCCGCCTCGATTCTGTCGTTGAACAGGCCGAGGTTGAAACCGATATTGTAGCTGTTGGTCAACTCCCACTTCAGGTCGTCGAGCTTCATCGTGCCGATGTAGTTGGTGGGGAGGCCGGAACCTGTACCGTAGTTCGTGCCTGTGGAGTACATCTCGTAGAACAATGACTCGCTGCTTGGCGCATTTCCTGTGATACCCCAGCTGGGACGTACCGCCAACATGGACAGTACCTTGTGCGACCACTTCATCCACGGCTCGTCAATGATGTTCCACCGGGCGGAAATGCCGGGGAAGTAAGCCCACTTGTGCTTGGGTCCGAACTTGGAATTACCGTCGGCACGCAGCGAAAGGCTTGCAGAATAGCGGCTCTTGTAGGACACATGGCCGACGTAACTCCAGCTCTGCGAACGGCTTTCTCCTATGGAACTGGAAGTGTTGCTGTCATCCATGTCGGCGTCAACGGTAGGTATTTCGATTCCCGTAGGTACGCGGCGTGCCGTTTCATACTGCTTGTTGCTCTTGGAAGTGTATATTTCATAACGGAAGCGCATGGTGGATGTCCAGTCTTCGTTCTTGAAATGCGGTGTGAAAGTCAGGTCGTTCTTGAACGTAAAGCCCAAGCTGTTGCTTTCAAGGTTATAGGCTCTGTTGTATGTGCCCGATGTCCATGCAGCCCTAATGCCCTCGGCAGGAGAATAGGAAGGCGAGCTGTTGGCATAAATGTCGAAATACACGTCGCCTTTGTAGGTAAGCCGGCTCTTGCCCTCGCCCGTTCCCAGCAGCTCATACTGCAGGATGAAGTCCGGGGTCACGCGATATACGTTCTCCCTGCTCCACGCTAAGTTGGCCACGGCCACCGGGTTGCCCAGGCTATATACGCCGGCCAATTCAGACGAAGAGGGGTTTGCCACTCCTGAAGTGGGATTCATGATGAAGTATTCGTTCGTGTCGTTGCCGTTGGCGTCCTGACGGTATATGCTCATGTTGGGCGCCAGCTTCTGTGCGGCGGACAGCAGGTCGCTGTAACTCTTGTTGTTGTTGGTGTAAGTGAAACCGAAGTTGGTCGAGAAGCGTATGCGGTCACTCACGTCATAGTCAAGAGCCAGACGCGTAGTGAAGCGGTTGAGGCTCTGCTTGATGATGGTACCGGTCTGGTGCAGGTAGCCTGCCGATATGCGGAAGCGCGCCTTGGAACCGCCGCCGCTCAGGTTTACGCTGTAGTCGTGGCTCTGGCCGAACTGCGTAACGGCATCCACCCAGTCGGTGTTGTTGTTCCAGTTCTCATAGTCGGCCCATCCCTTGACGTAGTTTATCTCGTTGATGTTCGTAGTGGCGTTTGAAGCCTGCTTCGGGTTATACAGCTCCTCCTTGAGAAGCATGGTGTAGTCGTCACCGCTGAGCAGGTTGTAGCCCTTGGGCTGCCAGCTTCCGGAGAATTTGTAGGCAAATGACACCTGGGTCTTGCCGCGTGCACCGCGCTTGGTCTTGATTTCGATCACACCGTTAGCGCCGCGCGAACCCCAGATGGCCGTTGAGGCGGCATCCTTGAGCACGGTTATGCTGGCTATGTCCTCCACATTGACCGACAGAAGGGAGGCATAGTCCTCGTCGGTAGCGTTCTCTGCATCGAAATCGGGTGCGTCGAAAATCTGGTCATCCACAACTATCAACGGATTCTTGTCGCCATTGATAGAGGTAACGCCGCGCAGACGCATCTGGGTGCCCGATCCAAGGTTACCGGAGCCGGCCACAATGTCAAGGCCGGCAATCTTTCCCTGCAATGCCTCGTCGGCACTGGTGAACGAAAGGCCCTCCACCTCGCTCATGTCCATGGTCTGCTGTGCCACAGACACCTCGCGCTTGGGTATGGAGAGACCGCCGGAGTTGACGCGGCGGCGGGACGTCACCGTCACCTCCTTGACTGTTGTCTGCGAGGACATGGGTATATTGAACTTGGTGCGCTCTCCTATGGGCAGCGTCACGGTCTTGTAGCCCACGTAAGAGAAGCGCAGCTTGTTCTTGTTGTTCTTGATGGCCATCGAGAAGTTACCGTTGATGTCGGTCACGGCCGCCGTCACGATACGGTTGTTGACATCCACCTCGACCACGTTCGCCATCATCACGGGTCCGAAGTTGTCCGTAACCGTTCCCGATATGCGCTGCCCCTGTGCCATTACTACGGCTTGCACCATAAGCAACAAGCCGGCTAAAAGCATTAATCTTATTCTTGGCATAGTCTTCTTAGTTTCTTTGTTAATAGATTAGTTTCGATTATAGTTGTGGAACTTGGCGGATGCCACCTTAGAGCCTACGGCGAAGCTCCTGTCCGTATTATAATACAGGGGCTGGTCTATCTCATGCACTACGGCAAACGACGAGGTCTTCATGTAGGTGGCCGAGCTGCTGTTCTTGTCAAACTCGAAATCGCGTGCCATCCTGTTGACTGCCTTCGTGCTGTTGGCGTCGATAGTGTGCGCAAGCCCCGATGCATCGGTCACAGTCAGCTTGTTGCCGCCTCCCTCAACGGCAAGCGAGAGGTTGCGGCTGTTGGAGTCAAGCAGGAAAGAAGTGTAGTTGCCGCCCTCCACAGTATTGTCTGCATAGACCGAAGAGTTCTGGAAATGATAGAACACGAAGTCCTTTATCTTCTCTATCATGGCGAGAGCCGACACCTTTGCGTTGGCCTCAGCCTTGTCACCGTGGTCGGCATTGTCCTCCCACAGCTTGTTTATCGTTTCCCAACGGGGCAGTCCATTGGAGTAAGCCTCTTCCATGGCAGTGTTGTTGGGCGCATATACGGTGTAGTTGTACGAGTTGAACATCTTTATATTGTGGTCCAGGCAGCGGTGCTGCTTGCTTTCTTCATCTTCATACTCGCCAGGCTGGTAGAAAACCTTGTACTGGTCTATCTTGCGCAAGCCCGTTTCCTCGTCGGCCACGGAGGAGATGCCGCACCAATTCAGAAGCTCTTCGTTGAAGCCGTCGCACAGTTCAAAGAACTCGGAGAAGTCCGGATTGTCCTTAAGTGTCTTGTAAACGCTGTTGAACGGGCCTTGTATCAGCCTGTCTATAATATAGGCATGGCCGTTCTCCATGTTGTATGTCTTTGCAATGGAAGCGGCTGCGACTCCGTTGTCAACCTGTGAGCCGCCCTTGATGCTTGCCCCGACCATATCGCTGGCCTGGCTTCCGCCTTCCACCTTTATCTCTCCGCCGTGCTTGGTCTTGTAGTAGTTCTGCGAACCGAGCGTCTCGCCGTCGGACAACACCACCGTATGGTAGTTCATCATGTCCTGCAGCATAGCCTTGACGGCTGCCATCTGGCTGGCGTCCGCGAGGTCATACACGCCGAGCGAGTCGGTTACGCTGTTGGTAGCCGTATCATAACGCCAGCGCGACGCACCGAAATATGGGTTGGAATTGGTCGTGTAGAAGTGTACACACTCGGGCTGCTCGCTGCCGAGCGTTGCCGGATTGACATAAAACTTGTCGAACGCACCGTCGTTAGGCATGAACAGAGCATAGTTGGCGCTCATTGCCAGAAGGTAGGCATAGAAGTCCAAGTCCAGAGAGTATGCGTTGTCGGTCTGGTCGGAGTTGACTGACTTGTTGTTGATTATCCATGAAATCACGTCAAGGTCGTTGCTGAAGAGTGTAGGTGCAGACACTGCGACATATTTCTTCGGCCCTACCACCTTGTTCAGCACATATACCACACCGTTGCTGGCCACGTGAATGTCGTAAGAGCCGTTGGATTTCTTGTTGATATAGCTGATTTCCATATCCATGTGGTCGGCTGCATCGTCGATCATCGAGGGGAATTTGCTCGGCACGTTATCGACAAACGAGGTCTTCATCAGGTTGTTCAGCAGGGCAGCCACGGTGCTTGTGGGTATCGAGTCCACATTATATATTACGTTCTCCTCCGTATTCGGCAGATACTTGTAGAAGTCCATGATCGGAGCGCCCTCACCGCTGACGAAGTACTTCTTCATTGCCTCGTCGTTAGGCACGAACATGGCTGCCAGATCATTGAGGTATGTCTCCATTCCGTCGTTGGAATTGCTTGCCTTATAGTAGGCGTTCCATCCCGGATCAAGGGTGAGCAGGTTGGCAGGGCTAACCACTTTGCCGTCGCCGTCCAGGTTAAACGTCTTGTAGTCCTGCGAGTAGCTGCTCAGATAGCGTATCTCGAAGATCGAATCGGGGTTTGACACGCCCGACATATCCTTCACCAACGACTGCTCGCGATACCAGTCGTGGTAGTTGTTTGTTACCGTAGCGTTGTAGCGCGGCACGGCAAAACGGTCGAGAAGATGGCTGAAGATGCTGCAGTCGGACATGCCCTTGAGCATCTGTGCCATGTTGCCCGGAGGCGTAACCACCGAATCCACCTGGTGGATGTAGCCGTTGAGGCACGTCACGTCGGGACATATTATCTTGTTGCCATAGATATATGCGTCGCCGTCGTTGTAGGCGCCGCCGGTAAGCAGCGAGAAGTCGTTGTCAGAGCCTGTGGTCGTGATGTTGTTGGTCAGCATATAGTCACGCGTGAAGTGGACTATCATCGGCCTCGTGGCGTCAGACACCACCGAAATGCCGCCCTGGCTGTCGAAACGCGTGAAGTTGGAGTTGTTCCTGAACGTTTCGGCGTATGGCATATAATAATGTGTAACGGTGTCTATGGCGGTTATGGCCGACTGGTGCTTCACTGCGCGCCCTTTATACACCGTGCTGTTGCCGCTGGCGTTCGACAACATGTCAACCAACAGTGCGTTGTCGAGCATCGAGGAGTAGAGCAGCAGCTTCTTCTGGGCTTCCGACAGGTCTGAATACTGCCGCACGCCTTTCCAAGTCTCGTTTTCAAAGAACTTGGCGAACGCCTCGTCGTTGGCCGGGAACACCGTTTTGCTTCCCGTCCGCTTCATCGTTTCGGCATATCCGAGGTCGTCTATCAGCCTTAGATACGTCTTGAAAGAACCCTGCAGCCCGGCTCCGGACGGGTTTTCCAGCTCATAATAGATGCTTGAGCCAAGCCATGACGGCTTGGAGTCTTCATCCACAAGCTCGTTCTTGTCCACACACGACGACAACAGCAGTCCTGTGCAGGCCACAGAAAGACATAAGATGAGTTTCTTCATAAGTCCCGTTTGTATTAATTTTCTTAGTTATTGCACAAAAAGTGGGTAGTAGTATATTACTTCTATAAGCAGTTTGGCTACAAAGTTAATGGTTTTTCCAAAAACAAGCAATTCTGCAGTGTCTTTTTGCGCCCTTTTGCATTGAAAAATTTGTGGTTTCTTAAATCATCTTTACAAAAAAGCAATAACAAAGGTATAATGCCGCGTTGTCCAAGCGGCCTTCGCGCGCATATAATAATAAGGTATAAGCAGGTGTTCAGTCCATGTACTATATCCGTCCATTGACGGAAGAACCAGAAAAAGGGGGAAACCGCTCTTCTGCGGTCTCCCCCCTTTTGGAATTATCTGCGTTGAAGCCGGCGGTTACTTGACCACAAACTTCTTGCCGTTCATAATGTAAACGCCCTTGCCAAGGTTCTTGAGCGAAGTGGCGTTGGCGCGTACCTGGGTTCCTGTGAGCGTATATACGGCTCCGGGCACGAACTTGCCGCTTTCGCCGGCTGCGTTCACGTTCTCAATGCCTGTGATGTCGCCGTCGCCATAGAAGCGCAGTTCAGGATTGTAGTAGAATGCCTGACCCACAACGCGCAGACCGTCAATCAGGAAGCCAAGGGCTACGTCGGCCTTCTCGGCAAGTGTGAAGCCGAGATTGCTGCGGTAGTAACCTGCGGCGAAGAAGTCTGCCACGCCTACGGTATGGATGTAGGCATAGTTGTCGAACGATTCGCCGCCGGGCAGCACATACTTGGAGTTGTCACCTGTGCCTTCCACCTTTGCGCCTTCCACCTGGAGCAGACCCGTAGCGGCTGTCTTCTCGTCGTTGGCGATGATCCAGCACACTTCTGAGGTGTAGTCAGTCTCGATGGATGTGTCGATGCTGTAGGTTGACTTGGTCACATTGCGGTATGTCATGTTGGCCGAGTATATGTAGTTACCGGCGGGCAGACCAGCCACAGTCTGGGTCAGCTTGGAGTGACCCTTCAGGTTGGCATAGTCGTGGGTGTCTCCGCCGAAGTACTTCCACAGCAGGCCTGTGCCGCTCGAGTTGTAGAGCGTGTCGGAAGCCATGGGCGTCTCGCCTATGTCGAATGTGCCGTACTCCCAACCGTCAAAGTTGTCGTCGCCCTCTTTGAACTTCGGGTTCTTTATCAGCGGGGTGAGGTTGAAGTACTTGCCCTCTGCCGGATATACGCCGCTGATCATGAATGCGTTGGTGGCGGCGGTCATCTTCGGGAACTGTGCGTTGATCTCGTCGAGAGTTGCAGCTGAGTTGTCAACAACGCCCTGTGCCTCGCTGATGGCGTTCTGGAACGGAGCGGTGTCAACGTTGTTCGGGTTGCGCACCTCGGCCTTCAGAGCGTTGGCTGCGTTGATTACAGCCTGCAGAGAGTCGCGTGTAGGCTTGATTACTGCGGCGACAGAGTCGGCCTTGTACGTGTCGTAGTCGCCGTAGAACGTCAGTTCGTTGCCGCCATAGCCGTAGCCGTTGGCAAAGTTGCCCTTGACTGCGTCGAAGTCATCGCCAGTGTTGGAGAGTGCGTCAAGGCCGAACGTGAAGTTCACGGGGGCGTTGGTCACAGTGAAGGCCACCTTGTACTTGACTGCATTGTTGAGGCTGTCTGTGTGAACTATCACAGAGTCAATCTTGGCTGCATCGTCGCCCGTGTCAAGCACACCGTCTGCACCGCCTAACTGCTTCACGAAATACACTCCGATGGGATCGGTAATGGTGCCGTTGCGCTTCTGTCCGAATGCGTATGCCTCGAAAGCTATCTCATAGTGGCCGTTGTTGGCCAGTGCCACGGTCTGATATACGGCATTTGCAGGTGCTGTTGTCGTACCGCGATAAGCGTATATCTTGGTGCCGTTGGTGAAGGTGGCGTCGCTGCCGTACTTCCAAACCTCTTTTGAGTCGCCGGAATTGACGACATTCCAACCCGTGCCGCTGTTGGCGAAATTGGGGTTGATGACGTTCAGCTTGCCCGGAGTGTTGTAGGAAGCGTTGGCAATATAGTATGCCTCTATGGCGATGGGCAGAGCCGTGATCTGGTCTGCGAGGCTGGCGGAGTCGGCCTCGGTGGGCTTAAGGCCGAGGATGAGTCCGCCTACCACTGCCTTGGCTGCATCGATGGCTGTGCCAAGATCACCCTTGGCGGCGGGACGGTTCTCGTCGGCATAGAGAGTCTCGGCCTCGGCTATGATGCCGCTGAGCTGGGTGTAAGCGGAGTTCATGCTGTACAACAGGCGTATGCCGTTGCGCACAGCGACCATCTCCTTGCTGAGGGTGTCGGCCGATTCGTTGGTATATACGGTCTGGTATTCGTCATAGACCTGCTGTCCGTGTGCGGCAACGATGGTGAGCGAGTCCTTGCAGTAGAAGTACTGGTCGTCCTTCAGCACATTGTTTGCACTGTCAACCATCACCTTGAGGGCCTCAGCGTTGGTCTTTACCTTAGCCTCATAGAAGAAGGCGTCAACATCGGCCTGTGTCTTTCCGCCGAGCAGACGTATCTCCACAGGGCTGTAGCTATAGGTTCCGCCAGTCTTGGCAATCATGCCCGGAGTGTGGTAGCCCAGGGTCATACTTTCGCCTTCGGCCACTGTACCGATCATGGAGTAGCGGTTGGCCTTTGTGGGGCTTACGGTCTTCACCGTGTTGAACCACAGGGTGTCGCTGTTGACATACATACCCATGCCTGTAACGGAGTCACATACAACCACGCCGTACTTGTTGCTGCCGCTCACACGGTAGTGGTAGTTGCCCGAAGACTTGCAGGTGAACATATAGCGTCCGGCCGGCAAGGCAACTGTCTGGTAGAGGTCAGCAGACGTAGAGCCGTCGCTCATGCCCTGCGGATAGGACTGCATGGCAATGTACTTGCCTTCGCCATAGTCAACGCCACGGGCATAGCGCGTGGCAACGCCCCAACGCCCGGTATGGCCGCCGGCAACAGTCCAGTTCTTAATGCCCTTGGCTTCGCCGGAGTTGCCGCCGGAGAAGTCCCAGTTGCTGAAGTAGCCAGACACGTCAACGGTGTTGGCGTCGAGGAAATCGGAGATCATAGCGTCGGCCTCCTCCAGTGAGCTTGCGTCAAGGGGCTCCTCAAGGGGTATCTCATCAAGTGCTCCAAGAAGCTCTTGAAGGCTTTCACGCTCGTTGGGGAAGTCTGTCTCGTTGGCAAGATAGCCGTTGATGATTTCCTTGTACTCCTTTATCACGCGGTCGTCGCCCACTTCGGAAATCTTGTAGATACCGAAATCGGCGATCATGTCGCCCACCAGAAGGTTGAAGAAACGGAGGTTGAGGAACTTGGGGTCGCTCACGGTGAACGTATAGCTCATCTCCTTCCATGTGTCGCCGTAGCGCAGGTTGCGTGCCAGCGACACACCGCCGTTGCCAGTTTCCTCCGTGGCGTCGCAGGTGGTTGTTCCGTCGTCGTTAAGGAAGATGTGCTGGTAGTTGGTGTTGTAGCCTGAAGCGGTGTTCTGCGACAGTTGGCGCGCCTTGCCGGCACCCTTCACCTTGTAGGTCACCACATAGACTCCAGCATCATTCAGATACTGGCTGAGGAACAGCTCGCCGCCGGTGCCCTCGCCGCCCTGTTTGTTCACTTGGATGGCCGGCATGCCGTCAGAGGTAACCACCTCGAACGTGTCGGCAATGGCCTCTCCCAAATCTGCAGTGTTTGTGTGCTTGAACCCAAACGCTGCCAACCCGTCAGACAAGTTATTTGTCAACAGGTTGTCGCCGTTAATAATCCACCGGCCTGCTTCATTGTAATAGTAGCCTCCGCTCTCATAGGCGGCACTCGCTCCTAAGCAGCCAAGCAGAGCCAATGAAATTGACAGTAGTCTCTTTTTCATCTCGCTTGTTGTTTGTTTTGAGTTAATAGATAAAATATTCCCGTTTGGAAAAGCCGCAGAAAGGCTATGCGCAGGCAAGCCGCACATAGTCTAAAATCAGCGTTCCGATGCAAATATACGCACATTAAGCAAACAAAACAAGGGTTTCACGGCCAAAAAGTCTGCCCCACCGTCGGCAAAATCACTTTTTGCAGTCGAATGTCAAAAAGCTATAACCCCGTCCTCCGTGGGCTTTGCCGCATCCTAACCGCCGGGTTTCGCCTCACAACACGGGCATTTACGAGGCGCAAACACGGCATTCAGAATGGCTGGACACGGCATTTGCGATTGCCGGACGGGGCTGTCAGGAAGGGGAGGCGTTTTTATGATGTCATAAAGGGGATGAAATCAAACAACGAAAGCGGGAGACCGGGCATATGACTGCCCGGTCTCCCGCTTTCGTTGTGTGGTGTTTCCCATTGCCGGACGCGGGGTTTCACCGTCCGG
Organism: Lachnospiraceae bacterium; assembly: GCA_963590445.1. Lineage (GTDB taxonomy): Bacteria > Bacteroidota > Bacteroidia > Bacteroidales > Bacteroidaceae > Prevotella. The sequence continues at coordinate 21,997 of CAVAPI010000154.1, forward strand.
CGAGGGTTGTTCAGGCGATTAGCGCACCGAGAGCTTGAGTGTCTTGCTGTCCCTTGAGGAGCTTATCTGCAGCAGATAGGTTCCGGCTGCGGCGGCGTTCTTCTTTGCCACTGCGGCGGCCTCGCCGAGCGTAGCGTCGAACTCTGCCACAAGGATGCCGCTCACGGTGAACATACGGCAGCGGACAGGTGTGGCAGACGTGGCGGCTGCGATGCCTGACGCGGTGTCCGTCACGCGGAGAGTGCCCGACTTGGTGAGCAGGTCTGACGTGTCCCAGTACAGCCCGGAGGGCAGTTCGGGGAGGTTGACGGTGGGATTGCCGTTGAAAGTGCCGGCGTTCCACAGTATAATCTCGTCACCTGCGGCCGGGGTATAGCCGGGACTCAGGGTGATGTTGACCGTTGCGTTGAACGTAAGGTAGTTCGTGACGTTGAGGAACGAGCGCGACGTGCCCAGGTTGTTGGCGTTCTTTATGTTCATGTTGACGGTTGACCCTGCGAGAGCCGTCAGGTTGCCCGTGACACGGAACTCGCCGGCAAAGTCGTCGGTATTGGTGCCGACCTTCAGAGTGGCTCCGCTGCGCAGGTTGGTCGTGGTCACGCCTCCACGTCCGAGCAGTGTGGCTCCGCTAAGCACGTTGATAAGGCCGGTACTGCTTATCATGTCCTTTGCGGTAAGGCTGTTTATATACAGCGAACCCGCGCTGACGGTGATGCTGCCGATGCCGCTGAATGCGTTGGTGACCTCCCAGCAGCCCGTACCCGCCTTGTTCACGGCGCTTGTGATGGATCCCTTGAACTTGAAGTCGGCGTTGTTGGAACCGAGAACGTATGTTCCCGCACCCGACAACGTGCCCTCACCGTCGAGCGAACCTATCTCCACGTTCTTGCCGCTGTTCTTGAACTCGATGCCGCTGTTCACTTGCAGCGTGGCCAAAGGCATTCCCTTGTCGCTTGTGAAGTCGAACGACGGGTCGAAAGAGCCGCGTTTCCTGTAGGCGGGGATGATGGTTCCCTCAAACTGGCTCCAGTCTCCCGCGAAATAGTTGCGCACTCCTGCGGCATAGACCGTGAAGGTGCCGGCACCGGTGAGCGAACCGTTGTAGGTGCAGCGCGGTTTGGCTATGAGATAGCCTACGCCAGACTCCGGCACAACGAAGTTCGTGTTGTTGGAAGTGAATGAATTTTCGCTTGACGGGTCGGTTATCGTGCCGTTGACCAGCTCGACGGTAGAAGGAAGCTGCACCGTGCCGCCGCTCTCCACGGCGTTCACGTTGCCGGCATTGACGATCAGACGGCTGAGACGGTTGTTTGCGCTGAGCGTAAGCGACCCTGCGCCGGCCTTGGTGAGCACTGCGCTGCTCGAATTTACCGACTTTACAGCCGTGTTCAGGGCGAGTGTCCTGCCGTTGCCCACCTCGATGGTTGCGCCACCCGTGCCTACGGTTATCTCCTGCGTGGTGGTTGCGTCAAGGTTCATGGTCAGTGTTGCGTTGTTGTCAATCGTTATCTTGCTGTCAACGCCGCCCAGAGAGCCGTAGTCCTGCCCGATGTTGTTGGCAAGGCTGGCAACGTTGAGCTTGCCGCCGTTGATTGTGGTGTTGCCGATGTGGTTTGTGGTGTATATGACGACGCTTCCCTCACCGTTTTTCACGAGTTCGCCGCCGCCCACGATGCTGTCTCCCTTGATGGTAAACGCCTTTTCGTCGTTGTTGAAGGTCACCTTGCTTGGTGCAATCTTGCCTGTCACGACAATGTCCGTGGTGACAGCGCTGTCGTCGAACGTAACTTCGTCGCCGCGGACGAACGTGCTTGCCTCTTGAGTGGTGCGGTTGGCGAAGTTGGCCGTTGCGTCAAGGTCCCAGACGCCGCTCTCGCTGCCAGTCCAGATAACGTTGCCAGACACATAGGCGGCAATAGAGACATACAGCCAGCCGTCTTCATACACCAAAGAGTGCTTGTAGGCATCAATGCCTTCAATGATTATGTCGTCGAGGCTGCCTTCCACCTTGCCTATCTTGCCTATCAGATACTTGCCGTCGGCCAGAGTGCTTGCGCCGTCAGCCGGGTGAGGCACGAAAACGAATACAGGCACGAGGTATTTCGGGCCGTTTAGCCAGTCCTTTTTCTCCACTACAAGAGTGTTGGCCTTGATGGTGTCGGCGGAAATACCGTCGGCTGTGCCGTCGTTAAAGAGGTCTATCTGGACGCGGGAGCCGAAACCGAGCTTCAGGGAGTCGGTCTCAATGGAGCCTTTCTCGTCCTTTCCGCCGGGGATAATGGTGGCGTTGTAGTCGGCACGGATGCCTTTGGGGAACTTGCCGCCGTCGGAAATGAGCGTAGTGTGGCGGTTGAGCCACAGCGGACTGTTCAGCAACGTGCCGTCAAACGACAGTGTACCGTTCCAAATGTCGGTGTTGCCGGTGTATGTCTCCACCACATTGGGCAGCACAAGCGTGCCCTCGCCCTGCTTCACCAGTCTCATGCCGCCGGCAAACGCGCCGCCTTTGAGCGTGTGGGTGTAGTAGGTATAGTTGATAGTCGTGTTCTTTGTGGTGCAATTGCTGG
>CAVAPI010000155.1:0-19970 GCA_963590445.1 Lachnospiraceae bacterium
ACCCTGGCTTAGCCTCAAGGTAATACGTCACGGCATCGTCGCCCTTCTCTCCCTTGCCGCCGCTTATCTCCTTGCGCCACGCCTTGGACGTGTCGCTTGGCTCTTCGGTGGTGGTCGTGCCCTTCTCTACTATGCAGGTCCAAATGGCATTGTCGTAGCTCACTTGGTCGTAATACGAATATGCGGCGCCCTCGGCCCAACTGCCACGGAAGTTGACGAAAGTGATGGGGTCGCCGCTCGCGCTTATCCACTTGATGCACGAGGAGACGAATACCACATCCTTCGGGGATAGGATGAAGACGGTGTTAGAATACTCGTTGGTGCCGTCGGAGTGCTTGTAATCCGTGATGCCAGTGAGCGCCACGATGCGAGGCAAGGAACCGCCCGAAACGCCAGTGGTCTCCAGCATCATCACGTTCGTCCTGCTCTCGTCGTTGTACTGGTCACGGCCCTCGGCATCGTCCGAGGCGAACATCCTGTGACCGTCAAGAACAATGGTGTCGCCTGCCTTCGGCTCGTCGTTGGTCGTGTCCTCGCAGTCGCTCTTTGAGAGCACTATCCATCCAAACTTCTTGCCGTCGTAAAGCTCAACCGTCACCTCACGCGTCTGCTCGTTGCCGTCGTCGTCGGTATAGGTCTCAGTGGCAGTACCCGTTATCACCTCGCTCTCAGCCGACACGTCGGTCACTAACCGCCAATAGAACGTGTTGCTCACGCCCTCATACGTGCCTTCCTGTATATCGAACGTCTGGCATTTCGCCTGGTCATACTTCACCCATCCGTTCTGTGTAGCGGTCGTCCCGTCGTCAGTGAGAAGGTAGCATTTCCAGCCTGTCACATTACCGCCAGCGTCCTTCACCTCTATCACGTGCTGTATCTTGCTCGACGCACCGCTCAGATACACGTTGCCGCCAACGGCATAGAGCTTCCTTATCTCCAGCGAGTTGAACACCGCCTTGCCCCATACCATCAAGTCTGTCACCGACAGCGTGTATTTGCCCGTTGTTGTATTCTTCGAGAACCCGAAACCTCTCTGCAACGCCTCGTCAAAGGTGAGCGAGTTGAGAGCATCCACCACCACATTACCGTTCTTGTCGAACTTGTAGCCGTTATTCCCAAATGTCGCACCACCGTTCAACTTGGCTATCATCTCGGCTACCAACCCCTTGGCAAACGTTATCACGCCCTGAGCCGTGTCGTCGCCAGTCTTCGACAGGAAATCGTCTGCCAAGCCGTCCACCGTGTCCCTCAGCTTCTGCCACACCGTGCTGTTGCCGTCCAGCTCCTTTGCGCTGTCAGCGTGAGTGGCGTTATCCGCCCTTGCCGCATGGTCAGCCTCATCAGCCGTGGCAGCATGAGAGGCATTGCCGCCGCTCGTGGCAACACCTACGAGGCTTCCTGCCGTGGCCGCTCCCGTGCCGCCGCTCCCGCTGCTCCTTTTCTTCTTTATGATCTCAATGTCTATCATCGTCTACCCAGTCTATAAAAGTCTATCGCTGTCTATCAAGTCTATCGCTGTCTATACCGTCTACAAACCCTCTTCAAAACGTCTCCTCCAGTTTCGCCTGTGCGCTTCCCTCCATCAGGTTCCACCCCATATCCCTTACATAGAGCTTCTTTCCCAAGGCCTCATGGCCCCACAGAGAAAAAGGACGCACCGCCATGCCCTTGCATTGTATGTTCTGCGTCAGCACCACCCTCGGTTTGCTCAACTCCTTGTAGTAGGCATCCACGTAAAGTTTCTCCGCCTTGCCGCTCTCCCCCGTCACCGCGTTCGTTATGGAGGTCACCGCCAAACCATCGCTCCCAACCACAGTCGTATACATTATCTTGTCGCTCAAACCGTATTTCGACACCTCCGAGGCAGTGAAGCCGCTGTGAATCATCATCTCAAGGTCGTCCTTCTTGTTGTAGAACTTGTGGCTCGCCTTGCTCATATACACTATGTCGCTCTCGTCGGTATCGTCGCTGCCTCCGTCACCCGTGTAGAATTTCACCGTCAATTCCTTCACCAGCACGCTGCTCACGTGAGCCATCAGCGGCACCATGTCCGTGCCCCATTTAGAGTGCCTGAACATCGTTGCATGGCGTGTCTTGTGGTAGTCCGCCCACGGGCCGTTGTCCACGCCGAGAATCTGTAGCCTCATCTTGCCGTGAAGCTTTGCCGAGTGCGGCAAGGGAATGGCCATGCCTTTCTCCGCGTCTATGTTCGCCTGCCAGTCGAAGTTGGTGCCCACCTCGAAGTCGGTGCCTATCATCTTGTCACCCACCTTCGGGTCTACGCCTATCGTGAACGTCTGCTTCAGGTACTCATCCACGTCGCCGCCGCATTCCTTAAGCGTCTTGTATGTCTCCCATGCGAACGCGTCAACGCCGCCCGTCTTCGTCTTGTCTTCTACCAATACCTTGTCGCCTATCGTCATCATGCACCACAGCACGTCATACTTGTCCACCGTGTCCTGACCGTCCGCTGTCTTATACTCGTATTCCTCAGGGCCGTCCTCCGTATAGGGTACCCAATGCCCCATCTTGCCCGTCGTCTGCCATTGCTCCCAGTCCTCCTTGCTCCAGCTTAACGTGTCGCCATATATGTTATACAACCCGTCCCAGTTCCAGCCAAACGTCAGGTAGCGGCCGTTGCTGTCAGTCCGGCTCGCGCTCTTCCTCATCACGGGCCAGGGCAAGCTGAAATAATCCAGCGCATAGCCCTCCACGAATGCTTGGCTGCTACCATATTGGCGCACACCGTCCAACACGTAATTCGTGGCCATTATGGGGCATAGCGTCAGTGTGCCGTCTATCACGAGATAGTTCGTCTCACCTTCCTCCGAAGGACTGTAAATGGCCGTAGAGTCGCCGCCCTCGTAGCTCATCAGCGGCATGGAGGCCAAGATGTCTGAGTCGTCAGGGTAGGGTGCCGTGTCGTTCCCGTTCCCGTTGACGCCTATAACGAGGTAATTGGTCATGCTCAGCGACGCTTGCTTGGAACTGTCGCCCGTCCCCGGCTTGTGGTCCACCGCTCCCACCTTCAGAAGCATAGCCTCCATGGTGTTTCCCAAGCCGTCAACGAGTGCCCGCTGGCTCGTGGAGGTCGCCGTGCCGTCCATAGCCGCCGCCACGGGGTCTGTCACGTCGCTGCCCACGCCGCTGCCATGCCCCGTCTTCCAGTAAACGTTGCGCATCACCCTCACGTAGTAGTCTTTCCATACCTTCTGCCCCTCCCCCTTGAAGCTGCTGTCAACCCTGTTTCTCGCAAGTTCCCAAAAACTCTGGACGGCGACGGCGCTAAACGCGCTCTTGGCATCGACGGCAAACTGTGTGGCATAGTGTATCCTCGGGCCCAACGCCGGTATCAGGCCGCTGCCGTCAAGCGGGTTCGATATGGCGGTGTCGCTACCCTTAGGGCTCACCGTCAGGCAAAGCTGGTTAAACACCTCCTGCACGTCTATCTGCGCGTCCATGTCTTCCACGTTCGACGCAAGCAGATACTGTGTCAGCACCGACACGCCGTCCCATTGCGCCAGCCCAGGCTCAGCCGTCTCATCGCCCATGAGCAGCGTCCATGCCGTCTTGCCCTGCCTCACCGTGTCCCAACTGAACACGTAGAAGTCAGCACCGTATTGCACCACATGCAGGTCAAGGTATTTCAGCAACGCCTCAACCACCTCAAGGTATGTGCAAGTGTCATCCGCGCTCTCGCCAAGAAAGGCCATGTCGCTTGCCCTAAGAGAGTCAAAAACGCCCGTCGTACCGTCGCCGACGCTTCGCGACGCGTCCCACCAAACGTTATACCCGCCATCGGTGCCTGTACCGTGATCGAGACCGTCCTTCAACAGCTCCTTGAAGCTCCTCAGGCTCGCTCCCGTAGCTGCCACGTTGTAGTCCGCCGTGTCTCTCACGTCGCCGTATGTCGAGTATTGGCACGCAGACAGACTGTCCACCGCTTGAAGCGTCAGGTCGTCGTAAACCTTGTTGAAGGGCATGCTCAGTGCCCGCGGCTCAAGCCATCCCGAGAACACCGTCACCCCATTCACCGTCACCTCCACGCTCGCGTCCTTATATTCCTTCGAGTATAGCGCGCTCACGTAAGCCTTGGCGTGGAGATTGATGGTGCATCCGTGCTGCTGGCACACGTCCATGGAGTCGTTCACGCCGCTATCTATCGTCACCGTGTCTTCGGCGGCAAACTCCAGCACGCCGTCAGGCTCTATGGCAATGTCCGCGTCAGTCGTGCCTGTCGTTATCGCCAAGCCCACCACGTCGCCTTTCTTGTTCACATACTCACCTGCTATCTTCATCTCTAAAAGTCTATCTTGTCTATCAAGGTCTATCCCGTCTATAAAAGTCTATCTTGTCTATCAAGGCCTATCCCATCTATCCCATCTATCAAGGTCTACCATCGCTTCCCTATCTTCGCCCCGAGGCTGCGCGTGTTGCTGCTCATCAACGCCATGTCCGTGCCTTTCAGCCTCCCCGTCACGCTGATCGTCACCGTCTGCTCCACGTTCCCAATGCTTTCCGTGCGAGGCTTGAAACGCTCCACGCGCGGAAGGTAGCTGCCATTGGCAAGCTCGTAGAGCCTACGCTGCTGAGCCGTGTTGAAAATCATCTCCCCGGCGTTGCCCCTGAAAAGCAACTTGTCGCCGCTTGTCGTCGGGCCCGTCAACACGCCGCCGCTCGCATAGCCTTTCAGCGTGGCTATCGTCGATGCCATCACCGCCAAGCCGCCGGCTACAGCGGCTATCCATCCCCAAGGGCCAAGCTGCGCGCTTTGTGCCGTATATGTGGCGAAGCCAAGCACTATCTGCCCTATTGCCGCCATCACCGCGCCGGCCTTGGCAGCCGCGCTCTTGCTGCCCACCTGTTGAAGGGCGTTGCCTATGGCCGTCAGGCCTGCGGCGCCTGCCGTGGCATAAGAGCTTGTCATCGAGAAACCCTTGCCCGTGGCGGTCGTCTCCTTGTTGGTCTGCTTGGCGGCCTGGCGCACCGCCTTCATCGCCTTGGCTATCTCCATTATCTGTGAGCCTATCTGCGCGCCGCTTCCGCCAAACTGTTGCGCCAACCCTGCCATGCTCTCCCGCGCCTTGTCCAGGCTGCTCGCCTCAACCTCTATCTTCAGGGGTTTCAGCGTGCTGCCCATCTGCGAGAGGGCAGCATTGACCTCTGCCACCTGCCTCTCGGCATCTTCCTTGCCTATGATGCCTATCTCGTAGTCTTGCTGTATGCGGCTAACCTTGCTTTGGGCGTTCTGGTAGCTCTGGCGCTTGTCCTCCACGCTGCCTTTCATCACGTATGCCGGTTCTACGTCCGCCTCTATGCTCAGTTCACCGCGCGTGGCAATGTCTATCTCTTTCTGTATCTCGGCAACCTTAGCGCTCGCCTTCACCCTCGCCTCTACCGTCGTGGCGTTGTCCATGCCTTTCTGCGCCTCCTTGAGCCGGTCTTGCAGTTGCTCGGCATAGCTCTTCACCTCTGCGGCCTTTGGCTCTTCAAGCCCAATGGCCACCTTGAGGTTCTTGCTCTTCTGCTCAAGGTCTTCATATTGCGCTTGCAGGCCGGCGGCGGTAGCCTCGTCGTTAGTGGCGTATATCCGTTTGCGCAGTTCCTGCATCTTCTGGTCATACCAGTCGAGAGAGCCCATCAGTGCCTTCTTGTCAGCCGCACCGCCCGTGCTTCTAGCGCCGCCTGTTCCCGTCGTGCTTCCGGCATTGCCGTTTTGGTATGGCCTCAGCCCTGCCGTAGCCCTTGCCGCCGCACTCGCGCCTCTATTGCTATAACTCCTTGCCGCCGCACGGTGCTTACCCAGCTCTGCCACGTCCCTTTGCGTTCGCTTGCTCGTCACCTTTATTGCCCCGCTGTCAACGAGCGCGTCAATGGCAGCGTCCTGCCCCGTCTTGCCCGTGTGGTTCTGGCGCTTGTAGTTGGTCTTGTCTTTCTCGCGGTCGCTTTTCACCCTGCTCTCGGCCTCCAGTGCCTTGCGCATCTCTTCCTCGGCAAGCGACGCGGCAGCGGCGGCCTCAGCGCGTGCATACATCGCGGCCTCCACCGCCTTGGTGTTCTTCACGAAAAAGTTCTCTGCCATCCCCACGCTGTCTATGCTAACGCCAAGCTGCTCAAAGGCGGTCTTGTTGGCCTTGAGAAACTCGTTCTTCTCGTGCACGCTCTTCAGGCTCTTCCATTTCGTCTGCAATTCCTGATACTTGGCAAGCACGGGTGCCAAGGCCTCGTCGCGCTGTTGGCTTAGCGTCTTGGTCGTGTTGCCGACCGCCTGTTTAAACTGCCCCGACGCGTTGCTACCTGCCGTGAAGTAGTTTATCAGCTTCTCCAAGCCTACACCAAGCAGCGTTACCGCCGCGCCTATCACCGTGGCAGACATCAAGCCGCGCAGGGCAAACTTCAACGTCGTCGCACCTACGCTCGCACCGTTCATGGCGGCGGCAAAGAGGTTGGTCGCTGCCGTGCTCAGAACGGTTCGTGCGTGCCACAGGGACGACGCGGCCGAGGCAATCCCCGTGGCTGCGACCAGCCCTCGCATGGCAGTCAGAAGCTGACCTATACCACTAACCGCCATGCCAACCTGCCCAAAGCCTGCAATCACCAACTGGTAATCGCTAAAGAACTTGCCCACCTTCACCTGAAGAGACCCAAAGGAGTTGGCAAGTTGCTTCACCTGACCCGCGTCCGTCTTGGCAAGCTCGGCATTCATGTTGCCCACGTTGTCGGTTATCGCTTGCGCCAAGGTCTTCGCCCTCGTGTATTCGTCGCCGGTCTTGATAAGCTCCTTCTGCTGGTCTGTGAGCGTTATGCCAACTCGTGTCAGCGCACCCACGTTGCCCATCAACGCCTTGCCCATGAGGTTGGCCACGCCCACGGCATCCTCGCTCGTGGCATTCAGTCCCTTTTGCTGTGCCAAGAGGTTGTTCATGGCAGGAAGCAGCGTTTCAAGCGTCTGCCTTTGGCTTGAAAATGTGGCCAGCTGCTGCAAACCGCTACGCTGCACGGTGCCGCCTACGATACCGAGTTTCGTCTGTGCGGCCACGGCGTCGTTCACGGCCGCCGTGTCAGCCTCCGTCGCACCCATCCTTTGGTGCATTACCGTCGTCAACTTCGTTTGCGCCTCAGTAGCGGCATTAGCCTTTGCAATGAATGGCTGCATCGCGTCACCAAGCTGGCGAATGCCGTTCATGCCATTACGCAGCAGCGTGGAAACAGACGCAAGCCGAGTCAACGCCGCATTAACGCTCCCCGCATTGCCGGCTACGCCGCTCAGTGCCTCGCCAAGGTCGCGCACGTCCTGCTTGCACCTGACCACAACCTGTTTCCCATCAACTGTTAATTTGATGTTAAACTTTATATCTTTCGCCATCTTAATGAGTTTTTGTCTATCTTTGCTTACAATTATTAGAGATATTGCACTATGGAGAAGGGAAACAAATTCAAAGACTCGCCGTACATCCAATGCGAGATTGAGGTGGAATCAAGCACTGACAAGAAAGCGAAAAGAAGGGAAAGAAACAAGAAAAGGGCAATGGTCGCATCTTCCGTTTTGTGCCTTGCACTCTTCTTTGACATTCTTGTGTTTATTATCGCCTTGCTTTCAAACGACATAGATACCGCCGCATTCACGTTCCTGGCAATTTTCGTTATCGTCCCGCCGATGATCTTCCTGGTGGGGTTCAACGACGATTCCCCGTTTTACTGGCCTTTTTTCGATTGACGTCACAGCCCCATCTTCTTGGCGCGCCTCCATGCGGCGGCTTCCACTTCTCCTTTCAGGTCAGCCTCAACAAACTTCACAGACCTTTCCTCGGCTCTCCCGAGGATGTCATATTGTGGCATCCTGCCCCGGTAGGCTCCACGCCTCTTCTTGTGGCCTTTGCCTCCTTTGGGACTCCAGCTTTTTCTTCCACGTACCGCAGTGCCTTCTGTGGCCCACATCAGCACGGGTTTCTTCTTGCCGGCGGAGTTGGTGTATTGTGCGCCTTTTTGCCCTCTGGCCCTCGCGTCTACCATGAAGCCGCCACCACGACTGTAGACGTACACTTTAGCGGAAGCTCCAACCTTGGCACCATGCCTTAATCTTTTGCCCGAGTGCTTGCCGCCCGTAGCCGTTGCGCTTGCCGCAACCTCCTCCACGATCTTCTTTACTTTCTTTCCCTCCTTCCTATAGGCGCTCTTCAACGTGAGCTTCAACTGCCTCGCGTCCATGGCGCGCAGTATGTCCGTAAATTCCTCACCCTGGAAAAGGCGTCTCTCGTCGTAAACATTGTTGTCCATGCCTATTTGGTTTTTCCTTGCCTATGTTGTCTACAAAGGTCTGTCTCGTCTATAATAGTCTGTCTCGTCTACCAAGGTCCCCTCGTTATTCACTCTTCATTCCCTATACCTCTCGCCAAGCAGCCGCCGCGCCTCTTCCATGCGCCGACGCCGTTCTTCCTTAGTGAGCCGTGGAGCTTCCTCCGTGTGACGTGCCTCCGTCGTCTTCGCCTCATCGTCCCATGGAAACGGCAACACCTTTTCCGCCTTGAGCCGCCCCTTGCTCCATGGCTGCAAGGCCATCAGGCCAAGCGTGCGAGTCCGCTCCCACCGCGACCGCTCCGCCTGTTCCTCATGATTGGCAAAGCTCTCGCTCGCTGCCTCAAACTCGTCCCTGTCCATGCCCATGAAGTCGTCAGGGCGCAAGCCCATCACGCCTATCCCAAAACCGTAGAGCTCACAGTATCTGAGGCTCCGTCCTTTTTTTTTGAGCCGTCAGGGGCAGAGGCGGCGTTAAGGGCATCGCCCCATCCCGTCAGCGTCTCCACGTCGCAACTGTCAAGAAACTCCTCCAGCGTATAGGGGAAATTCACCCCGTCCTTGCGGCACGCGCTCTTCACGCAACCGTAAACAAACACGCCCATGTCCAGCACGTCACCGCTCATCTCGCTCACGTCCTTGCCGGTCTCCTTGGCGAATATCGACATCGCGCCCATCGTAAGGCGCATCGGGTATTCTTTCCCGTCAATCTCTATCTTTATCGTCTTCATGTCTATTAAGTTTTTCCTTGCCTATGTTGTCTATAATAGTCTATCCAGTCTATAAAAGTCTATCAAGGTCTACCCCGTCTATCAAGGTCTATCAAGGTCTACCACGTCTATCAAGGTCTATCAAGGTCTACCACGTCTATCAAGGTCTACCCCGTCTAAAACCCCAAAGGGGGCACCCACGGCGATTAGCCGCGCCGCCCCCTTCTGTCTTTCCGTCACGGCAGTGGTCAAGCCGCGCCATTTTGGGTTATCTGTTCCGCGTCAATTTCGGGCGCGCCGTCATTCTTCAACGTTCCCTTGTAGGTCACGTCATCCTGTGCCGGGGCATCCTCCTCAAGCTGCGTCAGCACGAACTTGCCCTTCAGGTAAGGCTCAGTGCCTTCACGCTCCATACACTTCACCTCCACGCTCTTGCCTGCTGCCCATATGCCGAGCAAGTCCCTGATTCCAAACTCCGTCTCATCATAGAAGGCCAAGCCTTCAAATGAAATGCTCACGCTCAAGCCCGTAACGCCTGAGCTCTTCCACAACGCCTGTGCCAGAGAAGCACTCGCAACAGGCTTCACTGCCCTGTCCTTAGTCTCCGTGTCAAAGGTCGTGGTGTGGGTCGTACAATGGCCGACGGCCTTATCACCGATATAAAGCAATAAGTCCGAGCCGTTAACATAACCTGTCTTTGCCATATTCTTTCCTTTTAATCAATTAATAGTTAACATCATACACTCCGCCCTTCACTCTCCTCATATCCTTATCGTGAACACCAGCTGCTGCACGAAAGCGTCGTCCGCCCAGTCTTCCGAACCGTCCGAGAGATAACACGAGCGCATCCGCAAACCGCTGTCCATCGTGTGTTGAGTGCCGTCAAGGGCGTGCCGCACGGCCTCTGCCAACTCAATGCTCCCGCCATATGTCTGTGAGAAGCAGTTCACTTCCACCTCCACCGTGTCCGCGCCCGGCATCCCCCTCTTCACGGGGTCTTGAGCCATCTTGCCCCTACGGTAAGAGATATAAGGCAATTCAGCCGTGTCTACCGAAATCGGGAACACCCTACTCGTAATGGCTTTCACGCCATCATCCTCCGTCAGCACAGCCCTCACGATAGCACCGGCGTTGATGGATGTCTCCCGTCCTGTCATGTCTGCCATGTCTATAAAGTCTATCCCGTCTATAAAATCTATAAAGTCTATCCCGTCTATAAACGTCTATCCCGTCCGCATAGCCGCCTACTCGTTGACCCGCTCGCAGACAAGCGTCTTCATCTGACGGTCACGGTTTGGCACAACGCTCGCGACCTCATAGAGGTAGCCGCCGACAGCCAGCAAACGCCAGTGCTCTTCCACCTCGATAGGGTAACGCACGTTGTACTCGACGGCATACGAAGGGAAACGCTCGCCAACCTCACCACGCAGAGCGCCGCTCATCTTCACGCGTTCGGCATGCACCGTCAGCGTAGCCTCATAGACGATAGACTCCGCTCCGAACTTGTCAGTCGCCCTCGTGGGTCTCAGTAACACCACGCGCTCATTTCTCAAACCGCTCGCACGCATCAATTATAAATTATAAATTATAAATTAATCAAAACTCGCTCACCAGCTTCCTGTATTGCTTCAACATCGTTGTCACGCCAAAGGGAACCTCGTGAGCCTGCTGCGTGCTCTCTCCCTCGGGTTGGGCGTAGCGGGAGGCGGCGACCATCAAGGTGCAAAGCACGAGCTGGTCGGGCAGCTTGCCGTTGCCCATCTCCAGCAGTTCCTCAATGTCCCTGCCGGTCTCGCGCACCACGAAAGCCTCCGACGAGTCCAAGATAACCTGCATTATCTCGTCATCGTCAGTGAACTCCGTGGCATGCACATACTGCTTGAACGTCTTCAGGCTAACCAATGACATAAGCTCCCAACCGGTTTAGTTATCCTCACGCTCCGGCCTTGGTAAGGATGGCAAAGGCCTCCTTCCTCAACACCGTGATGGCGTAGTCGGCATTCAACACAAAGTCGATGGCGTTCTTCCTCGCCTGAGTGTATGGGTCGATGACGATGTTGATGTCACCGAAAAGACCCTGTGGCGCATACTTGAACGAGCCGAACAGCACGCTGCCCTCGGACACATAGCTGGAAGTGAACACGGGAACGCCGTTGATCTTGCCGTTGTCATCCACGATGGCAGCATTTGCGCCGTCCCATTTCGGGGTGCCTTCCAGCATCGCCTTGGTGGTCTCCGTCATCACGTAGCACAGGCCCTCAGGCATGATGTTCGCACCCAATACCAAGCCTTTCAGGTTCAACAGGTCGGCAAGCGTAGGGGCATCGGTGGTGTAGGTCTTCTTGTTCGAGGCCTTCACGTCAACGAATGGGCCTACCAAGTTGGTAGCGTTGCTCACCTTCGTTGAGGAGAACATTATCTTGTTCATCAGCGCGGCGGCGGCTGTGGGGATATACTGAGTGCAAATGGTATGCAGCAGGTCGCCGGTCTCGTTCAACGCCTCACGGGTGATTGGCACGGCTACGCCGATACGCTCAGGCTTGGCAATGAGCTTGCTCAATGGAATCTTGGTGTCGCCCAATGCCACGCCCTCATCGTTGATCTGCGCCTCAAACGTCTCCACCACTGGCCACTGGTAGTTGCCCTTCAAGCCAGTAAGCAGCGGCGAGCCTATCGCGCTCAAGATGTTATTGGCGTAAAGTGGCTCCACGATGTCGCCCATCGTAATGCCGTAGGGGGTCGTGCTCGCAGTGGGGTCGCCATAGCCCGACACATTGCCGCCGAAGTCGCCGCTTGCCTCACGGCTCACCTTCAACTCAAAACGCTTGCCCTGTGCCAAGCACTCGCGCATCTTCCTGTTGGCCTCCTCCGCGTCCTCACGGGCGTTCACAACGATGCTTTGGGTGTTGGCCTTGATCTTCATCTCCAAAATATCGTTCTCACGCACGAGCTCCTTCATCTCGCCCTTCTCGGCATCAGTGAAGTCCTCGCGCTCCTTGTCTTGCTCCAGCTTGTCGACAATCTCACCCAAGCGAGCCTTGTTAGCCTCGATCCTCTCGTAGGCATCTCTGAAATTAAATCTTTTCTTCTCCATAAAACACAAAAACAATTAATGATTAAAGTCTATCCCGTCTATAATAGTCTATAAAGTCTATAAAATCTATCCAGTCTATAAAAATCTACCAAGGTCTATCACGTCTATAATAGTCCGCCCAGCTTTCGCGCCTCCCTTATCCGCTTCGCCTTGGCCTCGGCAGCAGCCAAACACTTGGCGACAGCCTCACGCCGCTCGGCTTCATCATCCACAGCACTTTTCACTCTTCCCGCTTCGCTTAAAGGGCGACCAAGCGCGGCCTCCACTTCCCTGCGGCTCACCTCGGTCTGCTCAAACGCAGGGTCAGCAGCCAACGTGAAGTCGTAGACATGATCTATCCGCTTCACGTGCCGTAACACCACGCCTTCGCCATCGTCAGTCTTCTCGTCCAGCTTCTCATAGCTCACCGCCTTCTCTGAGTCGTCCTCATCGGTAGAGTAGCAGAAAGAGCATCCGGCTATGTCGCCCCTTTGCACCAGTTCCAACGCCTTGTCACCGTCAACGGTGTGGGGCATCTCTGCCCAGAACTTCACGCCCACGCTGTCCACCTCATAGCTCAGCGTGCCAACGCCCTTGTTAGAGCGTGCCAAGATAAGCTGCCGGTCATGGAACATCGTCAGCTTGATGTCCTGCTCGTCCAGCGTCGCCTTGCTAAGGCATCCCGGTTCCAGCACCTCATAATAGTTGTTCCACCAGTCGCACAACAGGCGGCTGCGGACACCAAACTTCAAGGCGTACCCCTCTACCGTGCGGCTCTCCTTGCCGCCGGCATCTTCCCTGACGTGGAGGTTCTCCAATATCGCAATCTGTCTTCTTACTGTCTTTCCCATATCTCCATACGTTTATGTCTATCGGTGTCTATAAGGTCTATCCCCGTCTATCACGTCTATAATAGTCTATCTTGTCTATCAATATCTATCCCGTCTATCCTGTCTATAAAAGTCTATCCCCCGTCTACCCTGCACCTCATTCCTTAGCCGTGTCGCCCACGCCTTTCGCCTCCCTGATAGTGTCAAGGGGCAACAGGTTAGCCGATACCAACGCCGTGTCGCCGCCGTCAATAGGCCGCAAGTTCTCCTTGAGACGTATCTCATTGGTAGTCATGGCACCAATCTCCAACATCTTCTTGTAGTAATCGGCCTTGCTCTGCAAGTCCATGGCGTAAATGTCGCCACGGTCAAAGCGAAGCACACGCTTGCAACATAGCGAGGCGGGCACCAGCTTGCGGTTAAACTCCGACTCTATGCTGCGAAGGTAGGGGTTGAGCGTGAATGTAAGGAAGTTGGTGTAGGCCTGCTCAGCGTCCTTGTAGTTCGTAGAGTCGCCGGAAAACACGAAAGAAGAGTGCACTCCGAAGAACCGGCATATCTCATGCACTTGGAAGTCCCTGTTCTCGGAAAACTGCATGTCTGCCGACGACATGGCCACCTGTCTGAACTCGCTGTCACCAGGCAAGCTCACGATCCTCGTGCCATTCGAAAACTGATCGTCAATGGAGACGGCCAAGTTATACAGCTCGCTGTCCTGCACTTTGCCAAAGCCGGTAACGCCCTTGTCGTTGGTCACGAAACCACGCACCGTGCCACCATTCTGGAAGCGGTTCTTTGCTTCAAGGTCGCCGGCATGGGCAGTGGTCAACGCCAGCCATGCGTCAACAACCACGCCATGGGAATACAACCCATCACGCGAGTTGGCCATCACGTGGATAACCTCAGCCTCGCCAAACGTGCCGAACACGCCGTTATTACTGTCACAGATGGTGTAACGCTCGTTAAGGATGTCATGGGAAACCGTGCCGCGCCCACATAAAACAAGCTCAGAGATTTCTCCCCTATAGTCGCGGCGAGGGTAAACGTAGGCATTCCCGTAAAACAACAACTGGCGAACCAAGCCATACCAAAAGTGGTACGAGCTCATATTATGGCACGGCTCAACCGTCAACAGGCGGTGGAGCGGGGAAACCGTATCCTCAACGTATATGCCGTCACGTATGCCCATGTATTGCATGCGTAGCGTGGCCACGCTGTCACAGATGATGTGCACGCAACGGTTCACGGTAGCCACGCTCATCTCGTCAAAGGCGCCTAAATACATATACGGCGCGGCCCCGCCTCCGCGAAGAGTCGTGGTCGCGCCGTTGGCATTAGGAAGGGGATTTTCCCTGAATAATGAGCCGAAGCTCCTGAAAAACTTTTTAGACGGCTTTCCTCCTATGATTTTATGAAAACCAACTCGTTTTCGAACAACATTTTAATCTTGGCTGCCCGCCTTGCCACACCTTACGTTTACGCCCGCCAGCTCTCATGCCCGTTGAACCCCTCATGTCCGTTAGACATTAAGAGTTGGCAGGCAACGTAAGGGTTCCGAGGCCACGCCATAGCCGCCAATTATCGTTGCGGGGGGAGGAATCGAACCACCGACCTCTTGCTGTCTATGCAAGCACGCTAACCACTGCGCCACCTCGCGTTCATGAAACCTTAATAACACTGCAAATATACAAAAAAAATCCCATCCCGCCAAACTTCCGGCCATGTTGCCCGTAATGCCTCTTATGCCCAACGAGCCTACCACCGTCTATCCCGTCTATAAAACACAGTCTATTCTCTCTACCTCTCATAAGAATAAAGCAACCCTATCGTCATCAAAAGAGTTATCGCACCGTCTATCTTCCTGTAACGGGAAGCCTTCAACG
Source organism: Lachnospiraceae bacterium (assembly GCA_963590445.1). Classification (GTDB taxonomy): domain Bacteria; phylum Bacteroidota; class Bacteroidia; order Bacteroidales; family Bacteroidaceae; genus Prevotella. The sequence continues at coordinate 14,792 of CAVAPI010000155.1, forward strand.
GCTTCTTGTTCTCAAGCCTGTCTGTGTCTATCACGCAGTTCTGAAGGCAAAAGGCGTTTATCGGGTTCCTGTTTATCACTATGCCGGGAGGACTCGCATAGGCAAGCATCTCCAAACCTTCCACTGGCAGGTTAAAATTGCCGTATGTCTGGCTAAAAGGGGTCAAAACGCCCTTGGCTCCGACAGACGACAGTATGTTCACCAGCTCCTGGCTCTTCCACGCGTCGTAACCTATGCGGATGATACGCACCTTCGCCGAACGCCTAAGAATGTCCTCCGCTATCATCTGAACGTCTATGCGGGCACCCTCGCACAAACGCAACCAACCCTGCGAATGCCACTCTCTATAAAGCTCCTCGTTTGGATGGCCCGGTAACGCTTCTTTTGGAAAATAATAATCAGTATGTGAGTAAAAGCGACCGTCGGCGCGTGAGTAAAGGGTATAAGAAACAGCCGAGAAGTCATCATGCACAGACAGGTCAAAAGCCACTGCGCATTCAGGACTGCCCGTCACCTTCTCTATGTCGAAATCACCCATCAATTCCTGCACCTTGCCGTAACTGAACCATGCCTTGTCCTCGTTCAGGGCGAACACGTTGAGCATCTTCGTTCTGAACGCCATCATGTTCTCGGCCGACAACTTCGCCTGCTGATACTCCTTGGCATAAAAATCGGGACGCACGGTTATGCCCAAATGAGGTTGCACCTTCGCCCATGTCTTTGGATCATCCTCCGCGTCGTCAACGTCGGGCATGAAGAGGGAGGCAAATATCGTGTCGTTGCGATCCTCGCCACGAAGCACCTTCTTCACGCCGTCAAGCTCATGGGCAAACGGGCCGTCAACAACCTCACTCGCCGTAGTTATCACAACCGTCAACGGCTCTTTCCGCGCACCCATCGAGCTCGTCAGCACGTTCTTCAAGTCAGCACCGTTCTTGCCCGACGTGTTACGTGCCTGGCTATACTCGTCCATGATCACAAGCGACGCGTTCAAGCCGTCCTTAGTCTTGGCGTTGGCGGTAAGGCACTCTATGAAACTGTCATGCCCCTTGTCCAGGAAACCGATCTTCTCCCTGTTTACCCTGAAATGGCGTTCAGAGGGGTCAATGCCCCTCACTATCGCACGTATCTCGTCAAAACATATTTTCGCCTGGTTGTAGCTATTGGCACCCACGTAGGCTTGCGCGTTGTTGTCGCCGAAAAGCATGTCGTAAACCGCCAATGATGCAGCACTGGTCGTTTTACTGAACTTTCTCGGCACAAATATGTAAGCAGTCCTCGTCAGCCTCAGGCCGTCAGCGTCGGAGAACCCGAATATGTTGCCAAACTGGAAACATTGCACAGGCGTAAGCTTGTAACGCTGCCGACCGTTCACGCCATTGAACTTCAAAGCCTCATAAAACCTAAAAAACTTCCGAACCCTGCCAGCGTCCCATGCGTATTCGTCAAGCATCCGAAAAAACCTCCGCACACCTAAAAGCTCATAGAGATTATGCCTGTCGGGATTGCTCATCACAGCCACCACATAATCCTCGATACGCTTGTCTGTCCCGCCCAACGCCGCATGATAACGCCTCCCCACAGAGGGGACCATCTCCAGCAGCTCCTTGGCCACCTCATCCTTGAACGCCCGTTCCTTCTCTATCTCCTGTTCTGTCATCGCCTGCCTCGTTTATCCAGTCTATAAAAGTCTATCGGTATCTATCCCGCCTATCATGCCTATTCCGCCTATCACATCTATCATGTCTATCATGTCTATCGCGATCGCGTTAAACCGTGCGAAAAAGGCCTTATCCCTCCTTAAACTGGCTCAGGAAGTCCTCAAAACCGTCGCTGCCGCCTTTCACCTGAACCCGCGAGTCAGTGTTCATGCCAAGTGCCCGAAGCGAATACTGGCATTGCTTCAAGTATTCCAGATAAAGACGCTCCCTCGGACTCACGCTCTCACGCACGTTGCCCTCCCTACTTGTCTCCACGTTCACGCAGTCATGCTCACAGTCAAAGATCTCCTGCTTCAACATCTCGCAACGCACAATGAGCTGAGCCGTAGCTTCCACCTGATAGCTCATGTCAGCCGAATACTTGCCAGCAGACTTCAACGCCCGGATGATGGCACTCTTCACGCCGCCGACACGCTTCATAGCCCTGCCGTCTGCCTTCGGCTTACGGCGATCCGCCTCCTGACCGCGTTTCTCGGAGACCTCCACGTTGCCATAGCCTCTTCCCTTGCCCTTGCACTTCAAGTAGAATATAACCGCAGTCGTGTCACCCTCCTGAATCTTGTCCAGCAACTGACCCTCCACCATGTCAACCTGCTCGTCCAACACTATGCGCACGCTTGAAGCAAACGCCTCGTCATCACGCATCCACTTGTAATAAGTCTGCCGGGTTAGCCCGGCTCTTTCACATGCCGTCTTCACTATGCCATAGCACCGTGAAAACTCCTCCAAAAACTTCACCTTTTCTTCTTTCATTCCCTTTCTGTTTTATTGCCGTCCGCTAAAACTCAAAAGTACATAAATCTTTATATTGCTGTTCGGTAAAATGACTATATTTGCTCATGTTTATATATTTTATCAATACAAAGATAAACAAAAGTGCGGATGCCTCGTGAGAAGTGTCTGCCCTAATTTTTGCTGCTTGCTAAAGTCATACCGGGCAGCCATAAAATTATTACTGTTTCAATTACCCAACCCTTAATAACACCATCTTCAATAACCCCATCTTCAATAACCAAACCTTCAATAACCAAACCTTCGATAACCCCACCTCCAATAATTTTATCCACCAAAAGCCTTCCATGTCCAACCGTCCACGTCTTTCGTTCCATCGGCCTGCTCCTTTTTTTTACTATGTTAAATCTGTAACCGTCACATCGTCTTCCGTCACATCGTCTTCCGTTCCATCGTCTTCCGTTCCATCGTCTTCCGTTCCATCGTCTTCCGTTCCATCGTCCTGCTCCTTTTTTTTACTATGTTAAATCTGTAACCATCCACGTCTTCCTTTTCATCGCACATGCCCCCAGACCCCAAAATAATTCCCTCGCGCAAAAATTGGGACGGGTGAGGTTTAGGGAAGGTACCCCCCTCATAAAAAAACATGCCCCCACTTGAAGACTCGTTAAAATATACATGAAATTGATGGATAATGGCCTTGTGTTTATTCTTGATTTATTTTGTCGTTTCAAATATTTTTTGTATCTTTGTAGTGTAATCAAAGAGGGATTACAAAGGGGAAACCGAAAACCTTGAAGAGAGTAGGAAGGAATGAAAACCCAAAGTCCAATGAACGTGATCAAAATTTCATTTAAGATTTGGAAAATAGAAATCTTATCGTTCACGATTAGATTATTCTAAATTCCCGAGGATGTGGTGAGGCTAACACCGCATCCTCCTTTGGGTTTTCATTGGCGAAATTACAATTTACTTTTCAAAACACAAAATTTTTAACTTATGGAAACAAATGAGGCTAAGAGCTGGGGAGGCGTGAGGCCATATGGAAACGCAACACGCAAGAATAGTATCAGCAAACAGTATTTTACCCGATGAACTTTTCGATGAAGCGTTTTATGCCGTTAACCCTTTTCCGCTGGGCATATAGTTTACCACTTCTCCCCATTTCTTGATGGGTCTTAACGTGGCACGCATGGCATAAAGCTCTCAAGTTGTGGTAATCATACATAAGACGTTCCGTTTCTTGCCATGTCATTCCATCCTCCACAGGAATGACATGGTGGACTTCCGTTGCCAGATTGTGTCGCCCCTCTTCTTCGCATCTCTCACAAAGAGGGGAATCGCCAAGTTTGTCTCGCCTGAGTCTCAGCCATCTTGCCGAGTGTATCATGCAATTATAATGCTTGTCTTTAGCCATATTCTTTTTTACCCTTCTCCTTCTACTATCTCCAGACCAAGGCTGGCGGCGTGTTTTTCCTTCGATGCCGAACGAGAGGTTTGGCTGTCGTAGCATAGCCACCACGGGTGCTCGGGAACAGAGAAGTAGTTTCGCGTGGCTATCATGTGCGACTTGTAGACGCCCGTCTTTTTCGGCAACGGCGTTGGGCTCAGGCGCGTGGTGGGCCTCATGCCGTAGAGAGCCTCACGGCGTGCCCTGTCCCACTTCTTCTTCATCGTCAAACCCTTGCGGCGTTGCATCTCGGCGAAGCGGCCGGGGTCTTCGAGCCGTATGCGCGTGAGGATGTCGAAGATGCTTAGCTCCTTTCGCTTGGTTATCGCCGCGAGGTCTTTCTTTATCCCGAACCTCCTGGCAATGGTTTTCACGGCATGGATGTTCACACCGAACCATTGGGCCATCTCCCAGTCGAAACAGACGGGGTAGAGCTCGCGGAACTTAGCCTTGATGTCGTCGGGAGTATGTTCAAGGTCTACCCTGTAGCTGCTCGCCGTCCACGGGGCCAGCGTCATCTGCCACTTGGCGGGCGTATCTTCCTTGTCGTTGTTCATGGGCGCAGGCTACTCTATCTTTAATTCTTTAAGGTCGTTGAAGTCGTCGTCGGTCTGACACTCGTATGTGGCGAAGTACTCGCCGTTGTCGTTCTTTGAGACCATGAGGACGTTAGGGTCACAGAGGGCGGTCGTTATCATGTCGTAACGCGCCTTAGAGATGTAGTCGTTAGCCAAGAGCCACTCGGCGGTATCATCTATGACGCCCTTGACGAACGCCTCACGCGTAGTGTACTTGTTCTTCGAGGTACACAGTGCGTATCGCCCACAGGTAAGCATTGTCCATGCGTCTTGGATGCGGAAGAAGAGATGTTTAATCTTGCGTATTGCTTTTTTCATGTCTTTGTTGTCTTTCATTGTCGTTGGTCTTTTGTAATTTCCGCTTCTACCTCGCCCGTCACATAAGCGGCGAGGTAGTGGTTTATCTCCTTGTTGCTTTTAATTTCCTCGTCTATCATGTCGCGAACACGATGGAGAAACTCCTGCTCATAGCGTTGTGCCTTGCGGTGGGCGATGCCACGGACGGCGGCGCACATTACCTTGACCGCCTGTTGCAGTTCCTGTTCTTCCTGTTTGCGTTCTCTTGCGTTCATTCCTTTGTCTCCTTGTCTTTGCTTAGCAGTTTCACCATGAGCGACGTGTACCGCCCGAAGGCTTTCTCCTTGTAGCCTCGCCGCTCGTACCAGCGCATTACCCATTCGGGCGTGTCCCTGTTGTCG
>CAVAPI010000156.1:0-15902 GCA_963590445.1 Lachnospiraceae bacterium
CAAGGTGTTGTCAACAGTCTTTTCGGGATTGTAGAGTCCCGACACGTTGGCCTGGTTGGTGCTGTTGTTCTGCCACACCACCGTTGAGTTGATGCGTATGTTTATGTCGTCGTCGGTCTGTCCGAACCAGATGCCGCCACCCTGGCTGTTGGCCTTGTTGTTGACAATGGTGGAGGTGTAAACGTGTGCCATCTTCCCGTCGTATGACTCGCTGCCTGTTGCCTTGGTGTCGATCACCGTTCCGTCGGAGAGGGCCTTGCCGTTTTCGAACATATAGATGGCTCCGCCGTAGTCGGCAGTGTTCTGGTCTATGAGGCAGCCCGACACGAGGGCGTTGTGGGTTAGGGCGAAGGCTCCGCCGTAGGTGGCCTTGTTGCTGCGCACTATGCAGTTGCGCACGTGGGCATAGTCGGTCACGATGGCTGCGCCGCCGTACCGGTTGATGTTGACGAGGGCGTTGTAGCTGCTGGTCACCTGTGCGTCGGCATTGCCCCCGGTGATGAAGAGTCCGTCGATTACGGCTCGGTCGCTGGTCTTTTCGGCCATGGACATGTAGGTGGCGCCTTCGGTATAGGCGCTGGTCGTGCCGATAATGTCGTCGGACTTGTAGGGATTGCCCAGTCCGTCGAACACACGGTCGGTGAAGGTCACTACATGATAGGTGTAGGCTCCCGTCTTCTCGCTGGAGTTGTAGTAGTAGGAGTCGAAGTAGGTGGGGTTGGCGAGAATGTCGCGGTGGTCGGTGACGGTAGTGGTCGTGGACGTGCCGGAGGTCGTGGTGGTCCTGGTGTAGAAGCCGTTGTCATCTTCAGAGGTGTAGGAGTCGGAGTAGCCGCCCCATACCTCAACACCGCGCGGCACCATGATTGACCATATACGCACGTTCTGGTCGGTCTCGTCGGTGGTGCGGCAGGCGTAGTACTTGAAAGGATTGGCAGTGGATTTTGTGTCGTCGTTGCATGCCACCTTCACTATTACGGTGTCTGAAGGGTATAGGTACTTGTAGCGTCCGGCAGCGTCGAGCACCTTCTGCAGCTTGCTTGCACAGGCAGCGTTCTTCGGACTGTTGGCAGAAGCCGTGCCGCGGCCGTTGCGGGTCACGTAGAACACCCTCCGGTTGTTTTCTCCTTCGGTGAATGTCTCCGGCGTTATGTCGAGCGAAAGGTTGTACTCGTATGCGCCCTTGTCGATGGTACAGTCCTGTATGCGGTTCTCACCGTTGATGTCCACCGTGATGTCGTAGTCGTCCAGTGCATCGTATTCCGAACCCTTGTTGATGCATTGCGTGGCAGTTGGCTTCAGCGAATAGTCGGTGTTGTCTTCAGCATCGCGGACGAAAGGCTCGGCCGCCTTACAGTTGGCATAGAACGCAGCGTAGTCACTTGCATTTCCTACCGTGTTTCCCACGATAGCCACTTTATTGTTATCGTTATAATCGTCTGAAGCCCACCTATTGGACCAAGCTGAACTATAACATGTGTTGAGGTTTGTGTTGACACCGCTGCCAGAGGAATATCCGGGCATACCCGCCTGCACCATATTCTCTTCCGTATTACCAGTGGCATAGTTACCCCATATGATGCAGTTGTAGAACGATGAATTGCCCGAAGCATCCCACACTCCGCCAGTGGCAGCGAAGTTGCCGGTTTCATTGGCTATATTATAAGCGATAGTACAGTTGTATATACTACTATTACTGCTAATATAGAATCCTGATCCCAGAATCTCTTTTGCGTAATTGTAAGTGGTGTTCTCCACAATGAGAGAGTTGATGAGTATACCGCCGGCAGCATACACACCGGCACCGCCAAGATATTTTCCTTGACCATTACCCTGGATGGTGTTATTTATGATCTTGCAGTTCTTCACTATCGAACCGGTGTTCATGTAGATGCCGCCACCGCCCTGGTTGCCTCCTGTAGAAGAGTTTGCACTGAACGTGTTGTTCTGCACCAGACAGTTCTTGAGTGTTCCGCCACTGCGGAGATACACTCCGGCACCGTATCCCGAACCTGTGCCTCTGCCGTTCTGTATGGTGAAGCCCTCGAAGGCGGCTGGGGTGGTGAAGTCGGCGTATTGATTGAGCACGCGGCCTGTGGCGCCTCCGTCAATGACGGTCATGTATTCCTTCTTGTTGTTTGATATGTTGCGCTCGTCCTCGCCCGGATTGCCGTCGGCAGGATAGCCGCCCTTGACGTTAACGCCTTCATACCATGTGAGGTTGGCGGTGTATGTTCCTGCTCCGACACGCACCTCGCGCAGTGTGGTATTGTCGCTTGTCCACTCCTCGTTGGCTTTGCTGAGTGCATACTGGAAGCCCTTTACGCTATAGCCGTTGAACGTGTATGTGCCGTTGCCGTTTATGGCCTTTTCCCATGACGTTCCGTTGCGTCCGTCGGTGGAGGTGTCGATGCTGCCGCTGCTGTTGCGGTAGTCGCGCACATAGTATGCTCCGCCGTAGGGGCGCTGTCCGTTGGTATAGGCCATGTCGTCCTCGTCGCCGGCTGTGGCCTCGTAGTTCTCCACCGCTCCTATGTCGGGCAGTCCGCCGTAGTCGCGTGTGGTCTTGCCTGTCATGTCGGTGCCCCACTGCGTGTGGTCGTCGGTGGTGTTGCCGCTGGCATCCACGGTGGAGGCGCGGTTCACCATCGGGTTGTTGTTGTGCGGCATGAACGAGGTGGTGCGTCCGTAGTAGGTAACGTCGCCGGCTGTGGAAACTCCTGCGTTCTTCGTGGGGTTGATGAAGCGCGGATAGGTGGTCGATGTCTTGGTGAAGGTATAGTCGAGAATGGTCTCGTTGGTGGCGTCCTGCCCCGTGAGGAACGCCGCGCCGCTGGATTTCTCGTCATAGAGGTTGTGGTCGCCCGTGAACGTGCCGCCGTTGAGGAGTCGCACGGCCACGAGAGCCTTGTCGGCATTGCCCCGCGTGTCGTTGAGCGGTTCGCGCATATTGCCGTAGAACACGGAGTTGACCACCTTCACGGAGCCGTAGCTGTCGATGGCGTTGCCCACATTGCGGAGGAAGTCGCAGTGGGAGAACGTGGCGGACGAGCCGGCCAGCACCACCACGTTGCCGTTGACGGCGGTGGCGTTGCCCGAAGCGTCAACCGTCCGGCTCTCGTTGTTGTGGAACACGCAGTTCTCGAAAGCCACGGTGGAGTTGTTGGCGAGGTAGGCCACAGCCCCTTCGCTTGCGGTATGGCCGGATATGCAGCAGTTGGCAATCTTCACGTTTGCAGCTCCGTCGAACGTGAGGGCTGCGCCTACAGTGACGGGCGTGCCGTTGTACAGTTCGGTGCTCCTGGCGTTGGCATAGCGGATGGAGAAGCCGTTGATTACGGTGTTCTGTGTGCCGGTGAACGTGAGCAGGTGTGCCACGTTGAGTTCGTACTCATCCTGTATGTCGGCTGTGATGGTGGTTGTATATACGTTGGGGTTGCGTCCGGCGAGACTGGTGCCCGTGTTGGTGGAGGGATAGCCGCCGTAGATGTTGACGTTGCTTGGGATTATGATGCTGGTGTTGCGGACGTTTCCCGTGACAGTGGTGTTGGTGTTGTTGACCGTGCCTTCCTTCACATACACGTTGACCGTGTCGCCCAGTGAGGGGTTCCCGGATATGTAGGTCATGGCGTCCGACAGGAAGCGGAGGGGATTGTCCCAGCTGCCGCCGACGGAGGAGTATTCCACGCCGCTGTCCTCGTTTGAGTCAACGTAGAAGTTTACTGTCTTCTTGCCGTTTGCCCAGTCCTTGGTCTCCGGCTGTATCTCGGTCGTGGCCGAGACATAGGCTCCTAGGGTCGTGCGCGGCGTGTACCTCTTGCCGGTTACGTCGTAGTCCACATCGACGGCCGGTGTCTGTGCATAGCGGTCGATGTAGGCGGTGAGCACACCCCTGTGGTTGAGCGACGAGCGCGACTTCGGCTGGAAGTCATAGTAGCCGCTGATGAAGCGGTGGGCCTGTGCTTCGTGGATATATCCAGCCGTGTCGGTCGGGTTGGTGAAGAGCGGATAGCCCTCGGTCTCGTTTTTCGTGCCGTCATCCGCACTGTTGTAAGTTGTCAGCTTCATCACCTCTTTCTTTATCACGCCGCTCCAGTCGGTGTAGTCCGACATGGAGAGGGACGAATAGAGGATATTGGGACGGAGCGCGGGGGTGTTGGTGGAGCGTGTGGCGGCAAACTGGATGTCGTTGTTGGCATTGCACACGCCGCCCCAGAGCACAGAGTTGGCAATGATGGCATTGTCGCGGCAGTAGATGCCGGCCGCACGGCCGTTGATAACGCCGCCGGTAATAACTCCGGCTCCGTTGCACTTGTTGCGCGCCACGGTCATCTGCGTGATGGCGCCGCCACGGTTCATGTATATGCCGCCCGCCTCTGATGTGGCGGTATTGTTGGCCACTATGACGGAGGTGCACACCAGCTTGTACTTGTTGTTGCCTGTGGTGTCGTTGGCATTGATGTATATGCCGCCGCCCATGCGGCTCACGCAGCCGAAGATGCCCGACCGTTTCATGGTCATGGTGCTTGACGACGCCCCGAACTTGTCGGGTCCGTCCATGCAGACGCCGCCGCCGTAGCCATAGACAGTACCGATGCCGAGGCTCTGGCAGTCGCTCACCATCGTGTGCTCCACGTATCCGCCGCCGTCCATATAGATGCCGCCGCCGTCACGTGTGGCCACGCACTGGCGCACAAAGCAGTTCTTGAGGTGCGCTCCCTCAACCATATAGACACCGCCGCCGTAGGCATTGTGCGGACGGCCCGTTATGTCGGAGTTGGTGGCGTTGCCGTGTTCTATTATCACCCCTTCGAGCAGTGCAGACCGGGCGCCGCCGCCGTTGGGATTGGCTCTGCCTGTGGTGGCGTTGAAACCTTTGGTGGCGAAGAACACCACATGATAGCAGTTGCCGTAGAACGAGGTGTTCCACTGCTCCTTGGTTTGGTTCCATTTGAACTCGGCGTCTGACGACAGGTCGCCCGAAAGTATGGTCTGGCGCTTGTAGTGTGAGCCGACAGGTTTGGGCGTGACCAGCTCGCGGTCGCCCTTGTTTGTCTCCGTACCGGCAAAACCTCCATAGACGCTGATGCCCGCCGGTATCTTGAACGACATGTAAAGGGTGCTTCCACCGGTTGACTCGGTACTCTCCGTGGGCTTGTATGTGCCTTCAGCCACCCACACCTCGCCGGACAGTCCGTGGTCAACGAGGTCGTTGATGGCGTCCTGGATGTTGGCCTTGGCTGTCTGCCAGGATTTTCCGTCGCCGGCATAAGATCCCTTGGTGGAGACGTAACGTACCTCTTGTGCTGCCGCACTGAGGGAGAGCAGCAGCAGTAATGCAGATAAGCCGTTAATTTTGCGTTGCATATCGCGTATATCTTTTTGTTTTTATATATTTCGTTTTGTCACTCGTTGCGGCGGCAGGGATACTCGTACCAACCGCCTCCTGCGGGAATACCTTTCCGCTCCTAAAGCATGCCTTTCCGCTCCTAAAGCGTGCCTTTCCGTCTCCTAAAGCGTGCCTTTCCGTCTCCTAAAGCACACCTTTCCGTCTCCTAAGGCGTGCCTTTATCGTGCCTTGCCGCCTGTTACTTCACCTCTGCACTCACCCTGTACCAGCCTGTGTAGGTGTCATTGTAGTCGGCAGGGGTGAATGTTTTGCTGACAGCCGGGCGGTTGGCTGTGCCGCTGAAGGCCACGGTGTAGCTGAGAGTCCCCGGCGAGGGCTGCTGTAGCATGTAGGCATAGGCGCGTCCTATCCATTTGTTGCCTTCGTTGACTGCCGTGGATGATGCAGACCCCAGTACGGTGACATCGGCGGTCTGGGTTGTAGGATTATCTGTCGGGGTGAATATCTTGCATCTGGTGGGCACTGAGGTGCAGGTGATGGACTGGAGCGCCACACTGTTCTGCAACGATGCATCCACCTCCCATGTGAAGTCAACCTTCGCTGCGGCGTGATAGAGCTTCACGGTGCTGCAGCTGAGCGACTGTCCGTTGAGCTTGATGATTCCGTTGTCGGTGTTCTTCGCAGGTGTGGAATAGATGTCTTTCAGTTGGCTGGAAGAAAGGCCCCTGAAATCGAGAGTCATGGCTTCAATCCGATTGGCGGTAGTGTAGGTCGCCACGTCGGAAGGGATAATTGAGCTGAGGTCGTCGCGCGAGGCGATGGCATAGACGCGGCTTGTGCCGGCTGTCGTCCCGTCGAACGTGCCGTTGATGGTGAATGTCACCCTCAGGTTTCTGCGCCAGCGTTCATCCTGTGTGCCCTCGTCGTGGATAGTCCAGTCGCCGATGCCGTCGGTAGGGGTGATGGTCTTTGTCAACAGTTCATAGCCGTTGCCGTCGGTTGTCTTCACGTAGGCGAAGATGTAGAGGTAGAGCGGCGATTTCAGACTTGGGTCGTTGCCGGGGTCGCCCTGGCTGGCTGCACGGGTGGCAGGGGTGTCGTAAATCTCGACAGGGATGTCAAGCGTCAGCTCACTCGTCCCTGCCGTGTCGTCGGACGAGCAGGCAGTCAGCGCAAGCAGTGCCAGCAGTCCGGAGAGTATCGTGGTCTTTGTCGTCGTATGTCTCATATGTTCTGTTTCGTTGTTGTCCGTTTCATTGTGCGGAGTCTGCCTGTAGGAGGTGCTTGGCTGCTTGGTTCGCTCTGTGAGGTGCTTAGCTGCTTGCCTTGTAGGAGGTGCTTGGCTCTTGCCTTCGTAGGAGGTGCGGCGCCCTCGCCGCACCGTTCGTGCTTATACAGCATACTTCCTCTCGCTTGTTCCTCGCCGCCATATTGCCTTCCTTTTCGCTCTGGCGAGCGACTGGTACGGCGGGGGCGCCGTACCTCCTAAGGCTTGCGCCGTTCGGAGGGTTCGCTTTATGAGGCGCATAGGAGCTTGCGCTGGCTACCACTGCGTGTGGTCAGAGTAGCCGGCCTGCCACCGTATGTATGTCTCTATCACATGGCTGAACTCCAGCGAGCTGCTCATCGTGATCTTGAATACATAGGTGTATTTGTGCCCGGCTCTCCACTGCATGTAGGCTGCCGGGATGACAGCTGTGCGTTCATAGAAAGTCTCTACTGTGCCTTTCTTGATGTAGATGTACGTCGTGCACTTGAAATCGCCGTTGGCGCTTGTGGGTATCATCAGGTACTCCGGCCACGTCTGGTAGTGCAGGTCCTGGTCGGTGAGGGTTACAGGGCTGACGGTCATGCTCTGGAGGGTCTCGGTGCCGGCGGCCACGGCCACAGTCTCCGTGCTGCCTGTCATGGGATAGGTCACGGTGGCCGTGCCTGACCCGGCCATAGTTGCGCCGGTTGTCATGGGTGCGAATGTTGTGGGGTGGGCGCTGTCGCCTTCCTTGCCGAGTACAGTGGTCGATGTGCCTTCGGGGCGCATGAACACAAGGCTCACGAGGGCGTAGGGCTTCACGAACTGAAGCGTGACGGGCTGGCCGCTGTTTGCTGACGGGTCGCCCTGCCACAGTGCGCCGTACATCGGGATGTCCTTTTCCTCCACCTCGTTGCCGTCCTTGTCTTTATATTTGCCGTCGGAGTGGAGCGTGAGGTAGTCCATGTCGAGGTTTAGGGTGAAGTTGCCGCCGGTTGCCGGTGCTTTTTCGCTCTCGAAAGCCTCGCCGCTGCCTGTACCTACGTCATTGCCGTCATACTTCAGGTTGTCCTTGTATGCCGGCAGTACGCCGAAAAAGCGGTAGTCGGAGCTGTTGCCGTCCCAGTATTTTATCTCCTGTGCCAGACCGAGGTAGTCCGTTCCCTGTCCCACATATTCCCAGTCGGAGCTGTTGGTGGTGGATGAACCGGCGGAGCCGGCGGTGTGGGTGAGCGTATAGCCCGGCATCACGTTCTGCATGGTTCCGCCGACGGTCTTGTAGCCATAGACGGTAAGGCTGGCTATCCCTGCCTCTTCCATGCTCTTTGACGCACCGGCACGTGTCACTTCCTCGGTCTTCTCGCCGATGCCGAAGGACACGGCACGCTGCTTGCTGTCGGGTGTTGTGTCGTCGGAGTCACCGGAACAGGCGGCGGCAATAGCCACATGTGCCATGAAGAAAGCAATCTTCAGGACACAGGCAGGGAATTGTGCCGGTATGCACTTTTTGTTTCTTTCCATTTCTCTTACTGGCTTACTGTGAATGTGGCCCTGTAGGTGCGCCGGTTGCAGGTGGCGATGACGGTGTAGGTGCCCGGTGTGGTACCGGCAGGGACACTGACGGCCACGTCAGCCGAACCGTTGTTCACGACGGTGACGGTCGGAGGCGTTGCCGCGCCGAGGGTGTATGTGACCTTGTCGTTCGGCTGTACCACTCCGTCCATGGCAAGTGTCGGGGTGATCGTCGCACCCAGGTTGGTCACTGCATTCGTGCTGAGCGCAAGGCTGCCCTCGGTCTTTCCGTCATAGCCGTCAATCTTCACTATCTTGTATATCTTCTTGGTCGCGGAGGCGTACTCCACTGCATAGATGTTTCTGGCGGCGGTCCACTTCACTGCGTTGAGTGCCTGCATCTCGTCAGTGCCGTTGCCCATAGGCACTTCAGTTACATAGTCATCGTCCGCCACATCTACCTTATATACTGTCACGTGCTGGTCCACAAGGCTGGCGTCGCTCAGGTAACTGCTTATGTAGTCGTTCACCGCACTCTCCGTGATGGGATAGTTGTCGGGGTCGTCGGTGGTGACTGTGTAGAGGTGCACGTTGGATGATGACGGGACGGCAAGGGCGTTGTCTATGATGAACGACGCATAGACGGTGTTGCCCGTGCTGTAGTCGTCCAGTCCTGTCGTCACTGTTTTCGTTGCGGGGTCGTAGCCTATGGTGACTATGTTGTTGTTGTCCTCGGTAATGGTGCTTATCAGTTCCTTGCCCTCGGTGTCCTCCACCGCCACCGCATCGAGGGTGATGGGGTGCAGCCCGGTCAGCCTTCCGATGGTGGCGTTTGTCTGGTCGGATATTTTGAAGATGTAGGTGTAGGCGTAGCCCGGGCGCCAGCGCAGGTGGACAGCAGGTATCTCTGCCGTGGCGTCGGTCACCTTGATGGTCTCGCCGGTTTTGGAGGAGAGTGTGAAGTCAACCTTCAGCTTCAGGTTGTTGAGGTTGCCTTCCATGGGATAGACGGAGGTAAAGGCGCCGCCCTCGGTGTCATAGACGGCGCCGGAGGCTGACGACTTCAGTCCGGTCGTTGCCTTCAGGTTGGTTCCCAGGTAAAGCACGTTGTCCTTAGAGGAGTCCTCGGCATCGAACGTCACCTCCGGCACGTTCTCGTCTGCGGTGTTGTTGTCGTGGTACACCACCGTCAGCGTACCTGCCTTGCTTCCCGGTTTGTTGCCCTGCAGGTTGGCGGCGAACCTGTCTGTCACCGGCGTTGTCATCTGTCCGAAGACAGGGGCGGCATGGTCGTCTATGCGGAAGGCGTCGATGGTCACCGAGTAGCCGGGGATGGTCTCGTACATGCCCACACGCACCTTCGCCATCGCGTTGCGGAAGGAGAAGGTCACGTTGCCGCCGTAGGTGTTGGCTGCGGCTGGCGTCTGGATGGCTGTCGCCCCGATATGCTGGCGGCAGGATACGTAGATCTGTGAGGGGTCGGCATCGGCGGTGACCGCCATGGTGTAGCCGTTGAGGTATAGGTTGTGCCCGTGGCCCGTGGTCTTCGTCACCTTCACCTTGCCGTCCTCCAGGTCAGAGTTGGCCACTGCAAACGCATAATAGGTGTATGAGGACGCCTTCTCGTCCCAGTACTTCACCGTCTGCGGGCCTGTCCCGACATTGGGCAGCAAGTTCTGTGCCTCGTTGGCCGTGAGACTCTTTCCCGCATACTCCCATCCGCTGCTGTTGCTGGCCGATGTGCCGGCTGTGCCGCCGTCGTATTCCACCTTATAGTTGCGGAACACGACATTGCCGTCGTCCGTGCCTGTGGTCGATTCGTTCTTGATGCCATAGACATAGAACTTCTTTCCGAGCAGGTTGGCGGCCTCCGCGCCTGTCTTTCCGGCACGGGTAAAGGGCGCAACGGAGTTGTTGAAGGAGATGTTTCCGCCGCCGCCGGCTGCTGTGCCTCCTTCATATTCGTCATTCACACAGGCTGTCAAGCCCAGTGCCACGACCATGAGTAGGTATAATCCTTTTCTTCTATACATTATATATTGATACGCTCGCGCGAGACCGTCTCGCACTCGCAGGATTCTTTCTTGTATCAGGGGCGCATGAGGCGCTTTGGCTCTTGTGTAGGAGGTGCGGCGCCCTCGCCGCACCATTCGTGCTCATACAGCATACATTCTTGCTCATGCAGCATACATCCTCACTCCTGTTCCTCACCCTTCGTGCCTTTGCGCTTCATCGGCCCCGGGCCATAGCGCGTGCTTTTTCGTTTGTAGCCAAGTGGGGAGTCGAACCCCACTTGGCTTGTCATTCCTTGACAGGAAACTGCATTCCCTTGACAGGAAAACTTGTTAGTCTTGGATCCTCACGATCTTGTAGATCTTCTTTTCCGTAGATGAACCACCCGTAGTGTCGGTGTATTTGTACTCAACGGCGTAAACCTTGTTTGATTCAGCTGTCCACTTCAGGGCCTTGAGGCTGCGCGTGTTGCCGTTGCCGTCCTCTGCCGGAACCTCTGTGACAAAGTTATCTGCACTCAAGGTAACTTCATTCACAGAGATATGTGCATCAGTGCCACTAGCGGCCTTTAGTTTGATGCTATGTGCCACCGAAGCCTCGGTTATCGGGAAGTTCGTCTTGTCGGAAGTTTCCACGGTGTAGAGCTTGGTGTTCGTGGAGAGGTCTGTTGCTGTTGCGTTGCCCTTTACTACAGAGGCGTAGATGACATCGTTTGCCCCATATTCGTTCTTGCCGGTAACGACCGCGCCGGTGCTGGTCACGGCGAAGGTGGTGATCGAAGGCTCGGTCACGGTGGTGATGGTCTCCTGGTTGCCGATTTCGTCGGTCTCTACGACAGCGTCGAAGGTGATGGGATAGAGTTCGGCGGAGCTGTCGGTGATCTTGAAGATGTAGGTGTACGCATAGTTGTTCTTCCACTGGCAGTAAGCTGCGGGCACCTCTGCTGTCTTGTTCTCCACCTTTATCTCCTCCTGCGTGTCCTCTGAAATCAGGGTGTAGGAGATGGTGAACTTCATGTTGGTAGCGTTCGACGGGTTGGGCTGGATGGCGGTGTACGACTTGTCCGACTGGTCGTAGGTCGGACTGGTCGATGCCGTGCCGAGTGCGTCAGCAGTTAAGATGTTTCCGCCGGCCTGCAGCCAGGTGGCCTTGCTCGGTGTGCCGCTGGTGCCGTCAAGAGCCACAACGGCCTTGTTGTTGGCGTCGTATGTCACCTTGTACTTGGTGCCTGCGCCCGCTGTGACGAAGTCTCCGTCAACGCCGAAGTTGCTTGTGCTTGTCGTGGAGTTGTACCCCACGCTGTTCACCTTCACCTTGTAGCCGGGGATGGTCTCATACATGGCGAAGCGGATCTTTGTCTGGAAGTTGCGGAAAACAAGTTTCGCAAAACCGCCGTACTGGTCTTCTGTACCGGGGGTGATTGTTCCCGTCGGCGCGGCGATCACCTTACGGTCGGACACATAGATGCTGCCCGACGTTGCGCCGTTTCCCAGCTCGATGGTGTAGCCCTTGTCCGTTGCGTTAGTGCCGCTCGTGATCTTCGTGATCTTCACCTTGCCGTTGCTGATATCGTCGCTATTTGCCGACACGGCGGTGAAGGTGTAGCTCGTTGCGCCCATGTCCCAGTACTTGATGGTCTGCACGGTGTTGGCATCCTGATAGATTGAGGGAGACACATAGTCGCTTTTATAAGGCTTGATGCCCACATACTCCCAGTCCTTGGTGTTGCTAAGGGTGGTGCCGGCGGTGTTTTGCGTCCATTGTACACGGTAGTTCTCGAACACTTTGTCCTTGGCAGCGGCTTCAGTACCGCTGGTCTCGTTCTTCTCGCCCCACACGATGAACTCCTTGCCGAGCTTCGTGGCAGCGTTTTCGCCTGACTCGGTGGTGCGGGTCTGCGCTCCGGTCTGCATGTTGAAGGCAATGGGCGTGTTGCCCGTCGGCTGTGCGCCGTTGCCCGTGAACTCGTCGTTGGCGCAGCCTGCGATTGTCATCGCCGCTGCGGCAAAAATGAAATAATTAATCTTTTTCATAACAGATAAGTATTGATGAATAATGTTTATTGTTTGTATTTTTATTGTAGGATGCTTTGGCTCATTCGTGATTATGCCTCACCATTCGTGCTCATGCAGCATACATCCTCTCGCTTGTTCCGTCCCGCCGTTCTGTCTTCCTTTCGCTCCCTTTCGCTCTTGGCGAGCGATTGGTACGGCGG
This sequence comes from Lachnospiraceae bacterium, assembly GCA_963590445.1. Taxonomy (GTDB): domain Bacteria; phylum Bacteroidota; class Bacteroidia; order Bacteroidales; family Bacteroidaceae; genus Prevotella. Next base: position 12,340 of record CAVAPI010000156.1, read on the forward strand.
GGGCGCCGTACCTCCTAAGGCTGCGCCGCTATTCCCCATTCAGGGACTTTCGCAGTCCGGGAGGCGTGTTACATCTCAAACTCGTGGGTGCCGCCGTCCTCGAAGTCCTTCACCACTGCATCGAAGCCCGAACCGCCCTTCCGGGTCGGGATCTTGATGGTGTCGGCATCGAGTTCCACAGTGAGCACCCCGCCCTTGTAGCGTTTGCGCACCTGGTCGGTCACGTCAAAGACGAAGGTGGAGTCCATGCCGTTGTTGAACTGCATATCCACGTCCATGTAATGGCGTATGCCGTCGTTGACCGTTTCGGTTGCCCGGCTGCCGTTGACGTTGCACATTCCGAAGGTCATCAGCCGTCCGCCGGCTATATCCACCTTCTCGCCCTTCATGTCGCACCCCTTCTTGAACCGCACGTAATAGTGTACGGTGACGGGGTCGGCTCCGGCCACCCCGGTGTTCACGTTCACGCTGCGTGCCATGCCCGAGAGGTCGGCGTTGCCGTCAACCCCTGTGATCCTGCCGTTGTTGTTGTGTATGATCACCTGGGTGAGGTATATGTATGTGACGGGCGTAAGCGTCATTGACAGCTCCTTCACCCACACGTTGCGCCTCTCGTCATAGACGAAGCCTTCGAGGTTCTTGTTTATCTCCAGAGCCTGGCTGTAGGCGCTGAACAGCGCTTCGGGCTGGTAGAACGAGCGCGTGTAGGCGGGCATCTGGTAGCGGGCTGAGTTCATCGTCTGCCCCGTGTAGGCAGTGACATACTCAAGTGTGGACTGCTCGTCCAGGCGGAGGCTCTGCACCCCGTCGATGGTCTGCACCTCGTTCCATGAGAGGATGTCCCAGAAGCCCCAGTCGAACTCCGCCGAGAAGGTGTTGCCGTTGATGAGGTTGGCAAGCACGCTGCGGTGGGCTGCAAGCTGCTCGTCGCCGGTGTAGTAGCGCCGTATCTGGAACGATGTGGGCATGGTGTAGCCTATCTCTCCGAAGAGCTGCTCGTCGCCGTCGTCCCACCCGTAGTACCATTCGTTGCGCCAGTCGTAGGAGCCGCCCACCTCGGTGTTGTAGTCCCAGAAAACATCCAGCTGGAGTTCGACGACAGGCAGATCGACCACCACATCGCCGCTATAGTCGAGATGGAGCACGGGGTTGCGCTCACAGCCGGCGCACACTGCGGTCACTATGGCCAGTCTGAGCACATTGATGATGTTCCTTCCGTTCTTCTTGCCCGTCATTTCTGCATCTCCCAACTCTTGAAGCTGACCCCTTTCTTCTGGATGCGCCGGTAGAGCAGGTCGTAGGTGATGGTCACTCCCACACGGGTGGGGCCGAACCACGTGAACTGGTGCTGACGGCGCTTGAAGAGGTTGCCGAACTTGTTCCACTTATAATAATAGAGGTTGTCGTGCCGGTCGGGGTAGAGGACGCTCTCGTACTGGTAGGGGTCGTACTTGGTGTAGAACACTCCCAGCTGCGCGCCGAACTCCAGCCGCCAGTGGCCTGTCCTGGTGAGCGGCAGCACATATCCGAAGCCGACACCGCCTCCGACGCCCTCGCCTTCCCATCCGCGCTTCTTGTCGAAGCAGATGCCGAAGAGGCCGGCCTGGGCGTATGCCTGCGCGTACCAGCCTTTGAAGGCAGCCCCCCGGCCGTAGCCGGTGTGTTCCACACCGCCGTCCTTCAGGTAGTAGCGCGCTTCGAGCTGGTAGTTGCGTATCTGGAAAAACTTGTGTTCATTGTAGTGCTGCCACCACGGGAAGTCGAGCGACGCCCCGTAGGTGAAGTGGCCGTGGAGCGGATAGTACTCCACCGCAACGTTTGGTATCGGGCAGAAGCGGTCATAGCCCGGCACATAGGCCAGGTCGTAGAGGAGGTTGGTCTTCACGGAGAGCAACTCGCGGCGCGGCATCTTCAGGCTGAAGCCCGTCACCGGAACCGGCGGAACGGTTGCGGACAGGGCTGCCGGCGGTTCGCAGGCCGGCGCGAAGGTGGCTGCCGGCACCGGCTGTATGTCCAGATTGTGCTGTCTGCGGAAGAAGAGCATCACGCGGGCGGTACGCATCTCCGGGAAATAGTCGTGGAGCAGGCGCTTCCACAGCCGTCCGCCGTCCATTGACATAAGCACCGACTTCAGTTTCTGCCGGTCGGTGTCGATATACTTGTTGACCACCTCCGCCACGCGGCGGTAGTCCTTGTCCTTCCTTTCCTTCATGAGCAGCAGGAGGAAAATGTAGTCCTCCGGCACTTCCTTCACCGTGGTCAGGCTGTCGATGGGGAGGGTGACGTGTGACCGTATGAGGCCGAGCAGGGCGTTGCGGCGGAGACGGCTCAGGGTGCGGTTCCACCCATAGGGGCCTTCGGGAGAGGCGGCGCCGCGCAGGATGACCGACTCCAGGCAGTAGTCGTTGCTGTCCAGATAGGGGAGGATCTCGCCAAGGAGTTCACGACGGAACGGCGAGTTCTGCGGTATCTCGTATTTGTTGACAGGGAATACCACCTTGCGTGAGATCCGGTAGAAGAGGGAGTCGCTCACCCCGCCCTGCAGGGAGTCGCCGTCCAGCAACACCACATAGGGGTACTTGCCCCCCACGAAGCGTCTTGCCTCTGGCGTTGCGGCATAGCTCCCGACTCCAAGAAGGAGTGCGGCCGTTATCATCAGTAAACCTTTCAACATACTCAAAATGTCTTCTGACAGATTCCCATTTACCTGATTTTACAAATAGCTGTGCTGTTGAGTGAGTTGTGACAGGCCTTGGACACTTGCCCGGCCGCCCCCCCCCCATGCAACGGGGCGCCGGCGGCACGGCAGCGGCTGCGCCTTTGCCGCCGTTCCCGCCAACGGCGGATGCGGAAAGATGACAATCTGTTAGTCCTCCGGTCAATATACAAATAGCACTCATTTCCTATCCGCTTTTTTCGGCATCTCTACGCAAGAGACACAGAAAATCTCGTAACTGCCTGATATATTGGTAAATATTGGTACATTACAACTTGCATGGCAGTAGGCGAAGCGCCCCCGTTTTTGTCCTTTGCCCAAGAGCGGCATTGTCTTCTGACAAATTAAGAATGTATGAAATCGTAAGCAGTAGGTGCAGCGTGGGCGCCGTACCTCCTAAGGCTGCGCCGTTCGGAGGGGGCATAGGAGGCGCTTGGCCGCTCGCCGCATCCCCCGGCGCATATCAGGGGCAGGGGCAACAAGGAGGGGCTTCGCCTACTAAACTGCCTTAGGGGGACTTTGTTCCTGCCTGTTCTGGACTTGCCCCGGGTCCGGCCTCGAAAAGGCTGCATCTCAGTAACCCCTTGTGCAGCGAAGCGGAACATGGGGTATGCATGGTGTAATGGGAAATCGGCTTCGAAGATGCCGCACGTCTGCGGAGAAAGACCCTGCCTTGCTGCAAACGGACAAACATCCATTTACAGCACAATCTTTCCGCAGAGAAACCGTGTAAAGGTAATATATTATCTTGATATATTCAAGAATTTTGTGTTAAAAGGCGTTTGCATTAGCCCCTGCAACCGTTAACACTTCCTAATGATAGGAACGAGGGTGTCTCGTAGTAGGA
>CAVAPI010000157.1:0-13527 GCA_963590445.1 Lachnospiraceae bacterium
TTTGAAAAGTATCTGGACGGCGCAACCTATACGGCCGAACTGGTCACTACCGACGGTAACATAACAACCGGACGAGGACCTGCCGCCACTCTGCCGTTTGCCTATTCGCTACTTGAAGCGTTCATCGGCAAGGAGGCCACCAACGACATCCGCAACGGGATGATATACACTCAGTTGCTGAAAGAGGCATAAGCTATGGACTTCGTCATAATCGTTGCGGGAGGCAAAGGGCTGCGTATGGGTGCACCGATGCCCAAACAGTTTCTGCCAGTCGGCGGGAAACCGGTGCTGATGCGCACGATTGAACGGTTCAGAGCCTACTCCAACGACCTGAAAACAATACTCGTCTTGCCCAAAGACCAGCAGGACTACTGGCGGAAACTGTGCTCCGAGCACGGCTTTCAAGCCGAATTGCTGTATGCCGACGGCGGCGACACGCGCTTCAACTCGGTGAGAAACGGGCTGGAGATCATTCCCGACGACTCCCAAGGGGCAGTGGCTGTACACGACGGAGTGCGCCCTTTCCCCAGCATAGAGGTGATCTCGCGGTGCTACGACACCGCCAAACGCACTGGAGCAGCCATACCCGTGACGCCTGTGGTGGAGACTTTGAGGCGCACAGACGGCGTAACCGTGCCACGGAGCGACTACAGGATGGTGCAAACACCGCAGGTTTTCGACATACAACTGCTGAAAGAAGCCTACCGACAGCCCTACTCCGAGCGCTTTACCGACGACGCTTCGGTCGTGGAAGCGGCAGGACACACCATAACAACCGTTGACGGCAACAGGGAGAACATCAAGATTACAACCCCGTTTGACATGATTGTGGCCGAAGCATTGGCCGACAACGAAGCAAGTCTCTGACCTAGAAAAAAACGCTAACGGCGGCCTTCACCACCGCAAAGAACCACACCACACAGCGTGACAGACATATTGGCACAAGACATACAGTTCCTTTCGGGAGTGGGTCCGGGCAGGAAAAAGGTTCTAAGTGACGAACTTGGAATCAGGACGTTCGGCGATTTGCTCCTCAATTTCCCCTACAAATACATAGACAGAAGCCGGGTATATACGGTAAAGGAGCTGACCGGCGAGATGCCGCTGGTGCAAGTATGCGGCCAGATACTTAGCTACGAGACCTTTGAATACGCCCCCCGCAGGGAGCGTGTGGTGGCCCATTTCTCCGACGGCACGGGGGTTATGGACCTTACATGGTTTCACGGCGGACGCTATGCCATGAAGACCTACAAGCCAAGGACGCAGTATGTGGTGTTCGGCAAGCCCAGTGTGTTCAACGGAAGGGTCAACATAGTACACCCAGACATTGACCCTGCCGGCGAAATGGAACTGTCCGCCATGGGCATGCAGCCGTATTACACCACGACAGAGAAGATGAAAAAGAGCGGAATCACGTCGCGCACGATGGAAAAGCTGACGAGATGCCTGCTGGAAAAGCTCAAGACTCCGCTCGCAGAGACCCTGCCGCCGTTCATCACCTCAAGGCTTCACCTCGCTTCACGCGACGAGTCGCTGCGGGCAATACACCATCCGCAGAGTGCAAAGGAACTGGAACGTGCCCGTGTAAGGCTGAAATTCGAGGAGCTTTTCTACGTCCAGCTCAACATAGTCAGGTATTCCAGCGACCGAAGGCGCAAGTTTCGCGGCTACGTCTTCCCCACTGTCGGAACGCTTTTCAACGGTTTCTACCACAACAACCTGCATTTTCAGCTCACCGAAGCGCAGAAGCGCGTGATGCGGGAGATACGCAACGACATGCGCACAGGCCGGCAGATGAACCGTCTGTTGCAGGGCGACGTAGGTTCGGGCAAGACTCTTGTGGCACTAATGGCCATGCTCATAGCTATCGACAACGGCTTTCAGGCTTGCATAATGGCACCCACAGAGATACTCGCCGAGCAGCATCTTGCCACGATAAACACCTTTCTCGAAGGCATGCCGATAAGAACCGAACTGCTGACCGGCACTGTAAAGGGCAAAAGGCGCAAGGAAGTGCTCGAAGGACTGGCCGACGGAACGGTGAACATACTCGTCGGGACACACGCAGTGATAGAGGATACGGTGCGTTTCTCGCAGCTCGGCATAGTGGTAGTTGACGAGCAGCACCGCTTCGGAGTGGCACAAAGGGCAAAAATGTGGAGCAAAAACGACAACCCGCCGCACATCCTCGTGATGACAGCCACACCCATTCCGCGCACTCTCGCCATGACTCTCTACGGCGATCTTGACGTGAGCGTAATAGACGAACTGCCTCCCGGACGCAAGCCCATAGCCACTCGGCACGTGTTTGACAACCATTTGCCGAAGCTATACGAGAGCATCCGCAACCAAATCCGGCAGGGACGGCAGGTGTATATCGTGTTCCCGCTGATAGAAGAAAGCGAGAAAACAGACCTTAAGAACCTTGAAACAGGCTTTGAAACGCTCTGTCAGGTGTTCCCGGGCTTCAGTCTGGGCAAGGTGCACGGCCGCATGAAGCCCAAGGAAAAGGAGGTTGAGATGGGGAAATTCGCCAAGGGCGAGACCCAAATCCTTGTGGCTACCACTGTAATAGAGGTGGGTGTCAACGTGCCGAACGCCTCTGTAATGGTAATACTCGATGCACAACGCTTCGGTCTCTCGCAGCTTCACCAGCTCCGTGGACGCGTGGGACGCGGTGCGGAGCAGTCGTATTGCATACTCGTCACTCCCTACAAACTGAGCGAAGACACCCGGAAACGCATCGACATAATGTGCAGTACGAACGACGGATTCAAGATTGCCGAGGCCGATCTCAAGCTCCGGGGACCCGGAGACCTTGAAGGTACGCAACAGAGCGGCATGGCTTTCGACCTGAAGATAGCCGACATAGCCCGCGACGGACAGCTCGTCCAGCTTGCCCGCGATGAGGCTCAGCGCATAATAGAGGCCGACCCGACAGGCGAAAAGCCCGAATACGCCATGCTTTGGAACCATCTTAAAGAGCAAAAGAAAGGCGGCTTGGACTGGTCATCCATATCATAAAAAGACAGCCAACGCCGCTTTGAAAAGGCGAAAACGCTGTCATCCAATATGTTAATTCAGGCACAAAGAGTGTTAACACGCCCCCTTGATAACAGAATTTTCATTATCTTTGCATCGTTATTACTACAAAAGAGGACGTAACACGGCTTTAATTGGATTGTAATTACCGCCGCTTATCCCTTTTAACAAGTGCTTTTTGGCACTCAAACCGATACTTTCTTATGATTATAAACAAACTTAGGCGTATCGCCGCTTCTATATTTGCTGTTGCGTGTAGCATTTCCGTTTCAGGACAAGACCTCTTGGCCAACCAGGCTCCTATAGACAGGAAGATGAAAGCGGTGGATTCTGTAGCCTTGAACCGTATAATGCAAGCTGAACAGAGCGAATCGCCGGCAGCATACCTTTATGAAGACTGGGACAACCGCTACGCCCACAAGGCCACAACCCTGCCTGATTCGTTCAGAATAGACCTGCGCCACTTCCATATGCCCACACCGAGCCGCATAATCACATCCAACTTCGGCTCAAGGTGGGGACGCCAGCACAAAGGACTCGACATTAAAGTTTATATAGGTGACACCATTCGCGCCGCTTTCTCCGGCAAGGTAAGAGTGGTGAGATATGAAAGAGCAGGCTACGGCAAATATGTTGTGATACGTCACGACAACGGCTTGGAAACCATTTACGGCCATATGTCGAAGCAGCTTGTCGAGGAAAATCAGGAGGTGCATGCAGGTGAACCTATCGGACTGGGAGGCAACACCGGACGAAGCACCGGTTCACACCTTCACTTCGAGACACGCCTTTGCGGCGTTGCCCTCAACCCTGCCCTCATGTTCGACTTCCGCAACCAGGATGTGGTAAGCGACTTCTACACATTCCGCCGCAATACATATGAAGACGAGTCGGTTGTTGCCACACGTCTGCGCGGTGTGGGCGGCAAGGTGGGCCACAACGACTCCGACGATGACATCGAACTGGCCACAGCCGCTCCGGCTGCATCATACGAGGCAGCCGTACGCTTCCACAAAGTGTCTGCCGGAGAAACCCTGTCGAGCATAGCCCACAAGCGCGGAACCACAATAGAGGCTCTTTGCAAGCTCAACCATATAGGCAAGAACATACGCCTCATGCCCGGACAGATATTGAAATACAACTGAAAAAAGAACATAAACACACGTTAGAAGGGATTTTCGCGCTGCGGAAATCCCTTTTTCTTTTGCATTATTCAAAGGTTGGCGCAATTGAAGCCACCCCCTAATGCCTACTACGAGAATTGTTAATGACTACAACGAGGGCGGCTAAAAGCTACAACGAGGCCCCTTAATGACTATCACGAGAAGTGCTCCTTTCCGTGACCAACCTATAAACTGCCGGCTAAATGTCCTTGATTATGTCCTTAAGCAGGAACGAGGCGTTCTGATTGCGCGCCACTCCCGGTGCTATGCGGTAGGTGTAGGTTATACTGTCAGACAGCTTTATCTCGAAACAGAAGTTGACAAAGCGGTCTGGTTGGCTGTCCGCCATCTTCGAAAGTTCAAGGTCGTGGGTGGCAATCAGTCCGGTCACAGGCAGTCGGGATATGGCGTTGAGGAACATGCGCGAGCCGTTCAGCTTGTCAAGCGAGTTGGTCCCCTTCAGTATTTCGTCGAGTATTATCAGCGTGCGGCGCGAACGGCGGCAGCTGTCTATTAGCTGTTTCAGCCTCAACAGTTCGGCATTGAAATAACTGATGCCGTGGGCGAGGTCGTCACTTGTGCGCATGCTGCTGAAAAGCGAGAACACCGACACCCTCATATGCCCGGCGAACACCGGCATTCCGACCATGGCCAATATATAGTTAGTGCCTATTGCCCGCAGGAAGGTGCTTTTGCCAGCCATATTGGCGCCGGTCACGATGTAGAAGCTGCCGTCGGCAAAGGAAAAATCGTTGGGTACGGCCTTACTGCCGAGAAACGGATGGGCTATTGATTCCACGTCATACACCACAGCATCGGCATCGGTCACCTCCGCATCGATAGCTTCCGGCTCGTTATAGCGGAATGTGGCCATCGACACCCGTGCATCCATTTCGCTCACAGCCTCAATCCACAGGTTCATGCTGCCCATATACTGCCGTTGCCAGCGCAGGAAACGGCGCAAAAGGAAATAGTCGCTAAGCATCAATACATTGAAAAGCATCATGCAAAGCACATTGCCCCGGCGGTCAAGGCCGTCGGTTATCCTTTCCAACTCCGCAAACGACTCCAACGCCCCTGCCCCATGGCCAGTAAGAACGTCCACGATGCGGCGGTTGTCTGCCGCCTTGAAGTCCGACGAGGCTATGAGACGCACCATGCTGGAGTAGGCCTTGAACTGCGGATTGAGCTGTCCCACGATGCGCGACACGTCCCGAAGGGATCCCGAACAGAGCAGGAACACCGCCGAGAACTGCACTATGCCCCACCACACGGCCACGTTGCCGGCCACCAAGCCGCACGCAGCCAGCACGCAGACCGCCACGAAACCCACGATGGCCGCCCAAGCCACAGCCAGCAAAGCAGGACTCATGGCCACCGAGGACACCCTCACGCTCTTGGCATTGGTCAAGGCGCGCGTCACATCGGCCGTGTCTGTACGGTTGCCATGACCAAGAGCGAGAAACTCCGTGCGCCACTCTTCCGCTGCGGCCACTTCCTTTCCTGCCTCCGCCTGCGCCTTTATCGAAGCGGCTGTCTTGCGGTTTTCCTCTCCGTCAAGCGCACTCGTGGCCAGCGTTTCGGCCAGACGGTCAGCACCGCCGGTGGTTACGGCACGGCAAATGCGGTTGTAGAGCGACTGCCGCCCGAACACATCCATATCGAAGGTGTATTCATGTTGCGGATTAGCATACCTGGCTCCGTCGTCAAAGCGCGAGAAGTCGCCGTCAAGATAGTGAAGCTCGCCGTCGTAAACGCCGTGTAGAGCCACAAGACGGTCAATCCGCCAGTCGTTGTTCGTGTCTATGCGCCTCGCCAGCACATACGCCGCAAACATAATGGCGGCCAGCCACAGCAGCCAAGCCGTTGCTCCATCAATGGCGGTGTAGGCCACCACGAGAGCCAGGGCCAGCACAAACGTGGTCAACTCAGCCGCCACGAGCAGCCTCCCCCTGCGTTTCAAGGTGCGTATGTCGGCGGAAAGAGCCTCCGCCTTGGCTTTATAGTAATCGTAGAGATGTTGTTTGTTCATAAGATAAGTAGGTTTTCAAAATATTGTCTGTGTCCATACCCCGTTCCCGCCTCCGCTTCGGAGCTTCGGGAAAGTCGTTCAGCCAACGGTTGCACCATACACGGTGCGGTGGATTTCGTCCCTCGCCGCAGCGAAAGCGCCGTCCACATCGTCCACTCCACGGAACATAAGGAGCATGGGCAGCCATCCGTCGCCCTTGCGGTAGGGCGGTTGACGGTAAGTTTGGCTGCAAAGGACGAAGCCGCACCGCCGGTAGAAGCCTATGCGCCTCCGGGCGATGTCGTTGTCGGGCTGCTCAACCTCAAGCACTATGCGTGCCGACAGCCGTGCCATCTCTTCCAACGCCACACTTCCGTAGCCCTTTCCGCGCAGGTCGGGACTGGTGGCAAAGTGCTCTATATAAGCAATGTCGCCCAGTTGCCAATAGTTCATCAGCCCTATGCGTGTCTCTCCGTCACGGATGAGCATGGGGTGGAAATGGCAGTTTGTCCGGCAGTTGAGCCGCTGCTGTTCCAAATCGCGGTATTCCTCCCGTGGAAACGAGTCCACCAAGAGGTTTTCCATATAGGCATAGTCGGCGCAATTAGTGTCGCGCACCTCGTGAAATGTCAGCATACGTGTAGGTTTTGCATCAGAAATGTGTTCAAAGTTACGCATTTGTTTCGGGAAGAGCCGTAAGCGCCAACTGTTTTTAACACCATCGGCAGTGACGAAGCCGGCGGTTGCGGGTTTCAAACAGGCCGTTTACGACTCGCAAATGTCAGAGTTATTTCCGTAACTGCCAGAGTTGCGACCCGTAAATGACGTTTTTGCGAACGCAACTGCCAGAGTTATTTCCGTAAGCGCGGCGGCTAACGGATGATAAAGGCGGTGGAGGCTACCGTCTATTTCGGACTTTTTGCCTAAATTTGTAACCGACAACTAACAATACCACTATTCTTACAAACATGAAACATTACCTTAAATCCACAGCAGCATCGGCACTGCTCGCCATTGCCGCTCCCCTATACGCCCAAAATCAAGACCGTCCGTCGGCAAGCATGTGGCTCACGCCGCAACCAACGAGCGACATGGTGGTACCGTTCGTCCCCTCTGACGACGGCATCCGGTTGCCCGTGCGATGGGGAATGGACGTGGCGTGGCTCAGCGAGCAGAACATGCGCAAGGGCATCAACCACATAGGACTGGCAAACCTCTCGCTTGTGCGCAGCTCGTTTCAGACTACCGAGCCGCTAAACGACGACGGGTCGCTGACAACGGCGCAGATAGAGATGCTTAGGAAGCGCAACGCCGTGGCCGACCTCATCGGAAACAGCGTGGACCTTGTGCTCAACGAAGACCAAGAGGCCGGAATTGTGGAATACTACGTGAAGAACGGCAAGGCCGACACCGACCACTGGGCACAACTGATTGACGCAAGCGTGGCATGGATTGAGGCCAACTCAAAGCACAAGGTGATTGCCCTGTCGCCGTTCAACGAGCCTGACTACGGTTGGGGACAGGGTTCGATGAGCGACATGAAGGAGATTGCAAGGAAGATTAAGGAAGACTATCCGAGGCTGAAGGACATAGCCGTGACCGGCGGCAACACGCTCAACGACGACTATGCATCGCAATGGTACAACGGACTCAAGCCATACGTTGACTGGGGCAACACCCACCAGCTGGCCGGCAGCTTCGACAACTATGCCAACTTCTTTGCCGAGGTGGCCAAGGACGGCCTTCACCCCTATGCCGACGAGCTGCACAATGTGGGAGAAGCCATGGTTGGTGCCGAATACGGCATGAAGACCGCCGTATGGTGGGGCTTTGACAGCAGGGCGCGCGGCGAGTTTTGCGACATAAGCAACAACGGCAGCCGCATAGCCTACAAGGAACTGCGCGACAAATGGACATCGGCCGGAGTGTACCGTCACGACAACGGACGGGTAAAGGCGTTCATCGGGTCGTCGGAAAGACAGGCCAACACGTCCACCTTCATGTTTGTAAACAAAGAGCGCGCCGTGTATTACGACGGACAGGGTCCCACACGCGAATGGCTCATGGAGATACCCGGCGGCACAGGCTATCAGAAGGGACAGACCAATGCCGAACGCGTGGTGGACATCACTTGGGGCGGAGACGTACCAAGCAAGGTGATAAACGGTTCTTACGCCATAGTCAACAAAGCCACAGGCACTCTGCTTTCGCAGTCGGGCGACGCAATAGACCTGACCAAGCAATCAGGCAAGGCAGCTACCGCCACACAGACGTGGAACGTAGCCCCGATAGACAGCCGGATAGGCGGAGACTACAGTTTCTACTCCATCATCTCGTCCAATGACAGCCGCCACATAGACGTGGAAAACTACTCCTGTCTGCCCGAAGCATCGGTGATTGCCTATGCCAACGAAACGCCCACAGCCAACCAGCAGTGGTATCTGGAGTATGCAGGCAACGGTTGCTACTATATCCGCAACCGTGAAAGCGCACTCTATCTGACTGCCAAGTCGAAATATGCGATTAACCATGTGGGCGTAAACCAAAACGTCCTGCTCGGCGAAGACGCACAAGACCGTCAGCAGTGGCGCATCATAGCCCCCACGACCGTGTATGACGCAACCGCTCCGGCACGCCCCGGCGGACTGGCGGCCACGGCAAACGCAGCATCGGTGGCTCTGCAATGGACGGAAGGAACAGAGAAAGACCTTGCCGGCTATATGGTTTTGCGCACAGAGAAAGACAAGGACGACTGGAACACAATAGCCCGCAACATACAGGGTAACCGGTTTACCGACAACACCTGCCACCAAGGCTGCACATACGTATATAAGGTGGTGGCCACAGACCTGTCCGACAACCGTTCAGCTGCCTCTGACGAGGTGGAAGCCACAGCAACAGGCAGTCCGTCGATGATAGCACGCTGGAGTTTCAGCGACAGTATCAACGACGAAACGCCCAATATGATGGACGCTGCCCTTTACGGCACAGCCACTTACACCGACGGTCACAAGGCTGAAACGAAGTCATTGATGCTGAACGGAAGCGACTCATGGCTGCAACTGCCCTACGAAGTGGCGGGAAGCGACGAACTGACCATTGCAATGTGGGTGAAATGGACAAACTCCTCAAAGACGTGGGCACGTCTGTTTGACTTCGGCACCGACACAGACCACTATATGTTCCTCACACCCAAGGCAGACAGCAACGTGATGCGCCTTGCGCTGAAGAACGGCGGCAGCGAACAGACGCTCGACTGTCCCTCACGGTTGACGGCAGCCAAATGGACTCACGTGGCAGTCACGTTCGGCAAGGACAAGGTGGCCATATACGTCAACGGCGAGGAGGCAGCCTCAACAAGCAGCATAACCATAAAGCCGTCAGAGATTGGCGCTATACTGAACTACATAGGCCGCAGCCAGTTCAGTTCCGACCCGCTGTTTCAAGGCTACATCAGCGACTTGCGCATATACAACCACGCCCTTTCGGCCGACGACATACTCAAAGTCATGGACGGACAGACAAGCGGCGTAGCCCTACCAGACCGTGCGAGTAGCGGGGACACCTGCGACAATACGTTTGACATGGGCGGACGGCACGCCTCAAAGGGGCTGCTGGTGAGCAAAGGACGGAAGTTCTACAAGGCCAAAGGCAGAAGATGACGGTGCGTTCCGAGGGCAGACACCGGCCGAAAGGACTGTCCATGGAACAGCCGCGCACACTCGTTTTTCATGCGAACTGCCTGTATTTCGGGGATTTTGCCTAATTTTGCAGCCGACAAACTGCACCCATGACGGGACAGTCAAGGGCTGACAGTATGTGAAGGAGTCACAATGAAGAAACTTTTTATAGAGACCTACGGATGCCAGATGAACGTGGCCGACAGCGAAGTGGTTGCGTCGGTAATGCAGATGGCCGGGTATGAACTGTGCGACAAAGTGGACGACGCCGATGCGGTGTTCCTAAACACGTGCTCGGTGCGCGACAACGCCGAACAGAAGATATACAACCGCCTGGACACGCTCAACGCCGAGCGCAAGAAGAAGGGCAAACCGCAGATACTTGGCGTGCTGGGCTGCATGGCCGAGCGGGTGAAAGACGACCTGATGGACAACCACCACGCCAACCTCGTGGCCGGACCCGATGCCTATCTGTCGCTGCCGGAACTTATAGCCGCCGCCGAGACAGGCAACAAAGCCATAAACATAGAACTTTCAACCACCGAAACCTACCGCGACATTGTGCCGCAAAGACTGCACGGAGCCAAGATAGGCGGCTTCGTGAGCATCATGCGCGGTTGCAACAACTTCTGCCACTACTGCATAGTGCCGTACACACGTGGACGGGAACGCAGCCGCGACATGGAGAGCGTGCTGCGCGAAGTGCGTGACCTGCGCGACCGGGGCTTCAAGGAGGTGACCTTGCTGGGACAGAACGTCAACTCATACCGCTTCGAACCGGCAGACAACGGCAGCGGCGGCACTACTGTTGACTTCCCCACCCTGCTGCGCACAGTGGCCGAGGCCGTGCCGGAGATGAGGGTGCGCTTCACTACGAGCCACCCCAAGGACATGAGCGACGAGACACTGCACGTGATAGCCGACTTGCCCAACGTGTGCCGCCACATTCACCTGCCCGTGCAAAGCGGAAGCGACAGGATACTGAAACTGATGAACCGCAAGTACACCCGTGAGTGGTATCTCGGCCGCGTAGAGGCAATACGGCGCATAGTGCCCGACTGCGGACTTTCGACAGACATATTCGTGGGCTACCACAGCGAAACGGAAGAAGACCATCAGATGTCGCTCGACCTGATGCGTGAGGTGGGCTACGACTCGGCCTTCATGTTTAAATACAGCGAACGCCCCGGCACGTATGCGTCGAAACATTTGCCCGACGATGTGCCGGAGGAGGTGAAGATACGCCGCCTAAACGAACTGATACACCTGCAGACGGAGATGTCGGCCGTGGCCAACAAGCGCGATGAGGGCAAGCTGTTTGACGTGATAGTGGAAGGCTACAGCAAACGGTCGCGCCAGCAACTGTTCGGACGCACGGAACAAAACAAGGTGGTGGTGTTCGACAAAGGTCGCCACCACATAGGCGAGACGGTGCGGCTGCACATAACAGGCTCCACTTCGGCCACGCTGATGGGCGAGGAAGTGACTGCGGAAGAAGGCGCGGACGCAAAGGAAACAGCGGCAACAAACGACAAAGCACAGTAAGCGTATGAAGGAATTTCTGCTGGTGCTGCGCCGCTTCGTGCCGCCATACAAAAAGTATCTGGTGCTGTCGATAGTGTTCAATGTGCTGTCGGCTGTGCTCAATATATTCTCGTTTGCAGCCATAATACCCATACTGCAAATACTGTTCAAGACAGACACCGGCCATGCTGCCACGCAGTTGATGCCGATTGACGGCGGCGACATAAAGGAGGTGCTGGCCAACAACCTCAAATACTATGTGAACACGCTCATTGGCGACTTCGGCCCCACAAACACCCTGCTCGTCATTGGGCTGTTTCTGGCCGTGATGACATTTCTGAAGACAGGAGCCTACTTCCTCTCGTCGGCCACAATCATACCCATACGCACTGGCGTGGTGCGCGACATACGCAACCAACTCTACCAGAAGATTACGTCGCTGCCATTGGGCTTCTTTTCGGAGGAGCGCAAGGGCGACATCATTGCCCGCATGAGCGGCGATGTGGGCGAGATTGAGAACTCCATCATGTCGTCGCTCGACATGCTGTTCAAGAATCCCGTGCTCATCGTGGCCTACTTTTCCACGCTGCTGTTCATCAGCTGGCAGCTAACTCTGTTCACTCTGGCGATAGTGCCGCTAATGGGATGGTTCATGGGCTATGTGGGACGCAAGCTGAAACAGAATTCCATAAAGGCACAGACTCTGTGGAGCGACACCATGAGCCAGGTGGAGGAGACACTCGGCGGACTGCGCATCATAAAGGCTTTCTGCGCCGAGCGCAAGATGAACGACCGCTTCGACCGCATCAACTCGGCCTACCGCGACAACATCATGCGAGTGAACATCCGCCAACAGATGGCTCACCCCATGAGTGAGTTTCTCGGCACGGTCATGATTGTCATAGTGCTTTGGTTTGGCGGTATGCTCGTGCTCAACAACTATGCACTTTCGGGACCTACATTCATCTACTATCTCGTAATACTGTACAGCATTATCAACCCCCTGAAGGAGTTTTCGCGCGCCGGCTACAACATACCCAAGGGTCTGGCATCAATGGAGCGTGTAGACAAGATACTGAAGGCCGAAAACTCCATACGCGAGAGTGAGCAGCCCAAGCACATCAGTGAGTTCAAGCACAGCATTGAGTTCCGCCACGTATCGTTCAAGTACGACCAAAAGTGGGTGCTCCGCGACATTAACCTCACTATAGAGAAGGGCAAAACGGTGGCTCTCGTGGGCCAGAGCGGCAGCGGCAAGTCAACGCTCGTTGACCTCATACCGCGCTACTACGACGTGCAGGAGGGCGAAGTGCTCATCGACGGCATCAACGTGAAGGACTTGGGGGTGCACGACCTGCGCAGTCTGATAGGCAATGTAAACCAGGAGGCCATACTCTTCAACGACTCGTTCCGCAACAACATTGCCTTCGGTGTGGCCGATGCAACACAAGAACAGATAGAGGAGGCGGCGCGCATAGCCAATGCCTACGACTTCATAACGGCATCGGAGCATGGCTTCGATACGAACATTGGCGACCGTGGCGGACGGCTCTCGGGCGGACAGAGACAGCGTGTAAGCATTGCACGAGCCATTCTCAAGAACCCGCCCATACTAATCCTTGACGAGGCAACGTCTGCCCTTGACACCGAGAGCGAGCGGTTGGTGCAGGATGCGCTTGAACGTCTGATGAAGACGCGCACCACCGTGGCCATCGCCCACCGCCTGTCAACAATAAAGAGTGCCGACGAGATATGCGTGATACACGACGGACGCATCGTGGAGCGCGGCACCCACGACGAACTGTTGGCCATCGACGGCCACTACAAACGGCTCAACGACATGCAAAGTCTGTAGGACTGACGGCTGAAAACGAGGATGGTTTATAGAACAATCAACAGGCCTTTTCCGCAAGTCGTGGACAAAAGAAACTTGAATCAAGACCTTCAACTGAACTTGAAAGTAACCGTTGATTGCGATCAACAGCCCCAACGAACTTGAAAGAGACAATTAATCGCAATCAACAGCCCCAACGGCACTTGGAAATGACAATTGATTGCGAGCAACAGTCCCAACGAACTTGAAAGAGACAATTAATCGCAATCAACA